>CAZTAS010000092.1:0-22708 GCA_964611635.1 uncultured Thermodesulfobacteriota bacterium | reverse complement strand
AATGAATGCTGTGCTTTCTGGTAGGGCGGGGATCAATGCTCAACTGGATTTCAGGTCTATGAGAACAGGGGAAAAGTTTGTATGATCGCATGATACCAGATAATATCGGACTCCTTCCCTGACACCCTCGAAGGCTGAGCTTCGATCCTCTCCGTGCAGGTGCCCGAACAGGCAGATGGAGGCGCCGTAATTCTCCAGGATGCGGGTAAAGCAAGTAGTTTTTTCATCCTTCATCATGGGAGGAAAATGGAGGAGAGCCACAATGGGCCTTGAAGAGTTATGGCCGAGGGAACGGAAGGCATTTTCCAGTCGTATACATTCACGATTATATATTTTCCTGTCCTGCTGCTCCTCGAACATCGTGCTTCCGGGAATAAGCCATCCCCTGGTGCCCACCACGGCAACACCATCGAGGGTCATGGAGGTTCCTTGGAGGGGATGGATCCCCTCCGGTAACCACTGAGAGATGCGTGAAATTTTATTCCACCAGTAATCGTGATTTCCTTTGATCAGGATTTTGCGCCCTGGAAGACGTCCGAGCCATGCCAGGTCAGGGGCAGCTTCATGAGGTTGCATGGCCCAGGAGATGTCCCCCACGACACAGACAACATCCTCAGGTCCCACCTTCTCCCTCCAGTTGCGAGCGATTTTCTCCGCGTGTCCCACCCATTCGGGGCCGAAAATATCCATGGGTTTATTCGCCCCAAAGGGAAGGTGCAGATCGCCGATGGCAAAAAGCTTCATCATCCGAATCCAAAAATTTTTTATTCGATTCCCACACCCTAATCTCTGATGGGGGGAGGCTATTGTAGTACAAGTTCAGCTTTCTACTTTTTTAAGATTCTTAGAAGTAGAAATTAGGGGATCAATTTTGCAGTTTTTGGATGGCCTCCGGTATCATTCGGAAATCATCCACTTGAGACTCAGCCCCTGATTGCGGAGGCGCAGGGATGACCCCCGAAAACAAAATCGCTTTCATTCCCGCCGCGTGAGCTCCTTGCACGTCGAGCTCTTCGTTGTCCCCCACGTGTGCCGCCCTGGACGGGACCTCGCCCATCCGCTCCAGGGTTGCCATGAAGATAGCGGGATGGGGTTTGGCAACCATATTATGATCGTTGGAGAAGATCAAAGTATGGAAGAAGTGATCCACCTTCAGATCTTCTAGCCATTTTTTCACCAAATAGCCCGGTGTGATGCTGACATTGCTGATTAATCCCAGCCGGTAACGTGCAGCCAGTACATTCAGAGTTTCCTGCACCCCTGGCACCAGAACCGGCGTAGTTTTAGCAAGCAGAGCGATAATATCTTCCGCAAGCCGGAAAACTATTTCCGGATTCTTTTTACCGTAAAGGATTTCCACCAGAGTATTTAGCCGTGGCTCCAGGCTCGGTGTGAGTTGTTGTTCGCGAAAGCCCTTCAGGTACTTCTCGCGTTCTTCTTCAATGGCCTTTAATATCTTTTCATCAGAAAAGCCTTTGAGCAAGAAAAACCGGCGAACCAGCCTCCAGCGCTTTTCCTCAATGGAATGGTCCGTCTGGATCAGGATAGTGTCCCAGCAATCCAAAGTAATCGCTTGAATTTTCATTTGCATTAATACTTACGGAACTATTTTACAAATTTGGATTGAAAGACCGTTTGAATTTTAATGTGCTTCCGGTCTAAGGCTGGATGGAGATTTCGCCCTTTTGAAGCATGTGCTGCAACAGGCGCAGGGTTTTTTCATGCAATAGGCCGTTGCTGGCAACAATCCCATCCCGGAGGAAAAGGTCTTGCATTCCTTTCAAATCCCGTCTGTAGCTGATGGGGCGGCCGAGGCAGTCGCTCATGAGGCCCCCTGATTCTGTGAGAATGGCGTCAGGGGCTGCCACATCCCATATTTTGGTTCTTCCCCTGGGGTGCAAATAAAGATCGGCACGTGCCTCGGACAATATTCCCACTTTTACTCCAACGCTGCCCATACGGACGATGTTCTCATCGGCAATACCAGCCGCGTGAGTAATCTTGAGCAAATCTTTTGGGAGATGCGATCGGGACGCCATGATGCGGGCTCCCGCCAGGTGATCCACTTCGGAGACCTTCAGCCGATGGACTTTATCTCCCCGGGCTACATATGCGCCTCCCCCTGCCACTGCATAATATTCTTCTTCCTTTCCGGGGTTCAGCACGACCCCCAGAACAGGGCGGTCTCCATCTACCAAGGCCATCATTACACAAAACTCAAATATTTCTTCTTTCAAAAACTCCCGGGTGCCATCCAGTGGATCCACACACCAATACCGCTGGCGATTCATGTTCTGTTTGAGCATCTCCAGGGTTTCAATGCCTTCTTCCGAGATGATCCCATCGCTGGGGAAGATCCGGCTCAGTTCCTTGGTGATGAACGCGTCGGAGTCCTTGTCGGCCAGCGTCACCGGTTCTTGATGATTTCCCCCGGGCCATTTCTTCATATGCCGCTCCGCATGGCCCTTTGTCCGGTAATGATACATGATGATATGGCCCGCAACCCGGGCAAGGCTCCTCGCAACCTCCAGTTCCTCTTCATAAAGACTCATCACTCTTGCACCTCTGAATTAATGATGTTCCAACGGCCCGGTGCTTGTCAATAGATAAGAGTGCGCATGGGCTGACATGATAATGAAAAATAGGCTATAATTAATAAAAATGATGCGCTGCTTCTCGTCACTAATACATGTGATACATGAAACTGCATGTCAATTTAGGAAATTTAATTAAAGGCGGCCGGGAAGGGAAGGTAATGGGAACTTTCAGAATCAGAACTATCAAAGTGAGCGACAGGGACGCCGTGATCGACGTTATCCGGTCTTTCGATCCCTTTGATGCCCGCCTGGCTGGCAGAACGCTGCATCACTATTTCAACGAGGAAGAAGACGACGAAGTGGCGGACAGTAGGATCTTTGTGGGCACATTCGAGGGGAAAGTAGTAGCGATTGCAGGCTATTTCAGGGATTACTACGGAACGCGGCGCTCATTCTGGCTGGGGTGGTTTTACGTTCACCAGGATTATAGAAACCGCGGTTTCGGACATAAATTACTAAATAAGGTGGAACGGGAATTGAGGGGAAAAAAGGTGAAGAAGCTTTTTGTGGAGACAAGCAGCGACCGCATTTATGGCGATGCAGTCCGTCTTTACCTGGAAAAGGGTTTCCGACTAGAAGGGACTTTGCGGGACTATTACTCCACGGGAGAAGATCTTATCATTCTGGGCAAGGAACTCTGAGTTTTATAGCCGCCGCAGGAAAATCTTAAACTTAGTAAGAAAATTTTTTCGTGCCGGGCACGGAGGTCTGAGAGAGACATGCTCCTCTAATTTATAATCATGTGCCATAAAGCAGATTGGGAAGAAACAGGCTTATGGACGGCACGTAAGTGATCAATATGAGAACAGCCACAACCACAAGTATCCACGGCGCCGCCGCGCGCATAACATCATACAGAGGCATGCCCGTTATGCCGCTGGCAACGTACAGATCGATCCCTATGGGGGGCGTGATGAGCCCCATTTCCATGTTCACCACCACCACCACCCCCAGATGGATGGGGTCTATGCCCAGTTCCATGGCGGCGGGATAGAGCACAGGAATAAAGATCATCACGATGGCGAAAGCGTCCAGGAAGTCGCCAGCAAAGAACAGCGCGATGTTGACCACGAGGAGGAAGAGCCACGGCGAGAACTCATGGGCTACGATCCACTCTGCCAGCATCAGAGGGATCTCCTCACTGGTGAGGATGAAGCCGAACAGGATGGCGTTGGCGATGATCATCAGCAGCATGGCGATGGTGCCGGAGGAGCGGTACAGAATGCCAGGGATGTCGCTGATTTTCATCTCCCGGTGGACGAGCATGCTGACCACCAGAGCATATACCACCGCCACAGCGGCCGCCTCGGTGGGGGTAAAAATAGCCCCGCCCTTGAACGCAAAGGGCCCGATTTTAAAACCCGGTACGCCGTAAATACCACCAATGATGATGATGGGGAGCAGGAGGCTCCAGAAAGCCTCCCTGAAGGCCCTCCACTTCTGACCCCACGTGGTCTTTTCGCTGCTTTTCATATTCTTCCAGCGGGCCACCAGGTACGAAACGAGCATCAGTGCGGATCCCAAGATGATCCCCGGAACGATGCCCGCGATGAAAAGCCGGCCGATGGACTGCTCGGTGACGAATCCGTAGGCGATGAAGGTGACGCTGGGTGGAATGAGAATTCCCAGGCAGCCTGCCGTGGCGGTAACGCCAACCGCGTATTTCTTATCATAACCGGAATTCCACATGGCCGGGATCATGATGCTCCCGATGGCCGCCACCGTGGCCGCGCTGGAGCCGGAGATGGCCGCGAAGAACATGCAGGACAGAACGGTGGTCAGCGCCAGCCCACCTGGCACCCAGCCCACCAGGGCATTGGCCAGGTTTACCAGCCGCCGCGCAATGCCGCCCTTCTCCATGATAACGCCGGCCAGGATGAAGAAGGGAATAGCCATCAGCGTGAAGTGAGAGAGATTAGCCGCAAGGCGCTGGGTGACGATCTCCAGAGGAAGGTCTGAAAACAACGCAAATGTCAGTGTAACCGATAAACAGAGGCTGAAGGCTATGGGGACTCCCATCACCAAGAATATGGCCAGGAATATGAACAGCCAGGCGATCATTCCGTTTCCTCCTGCGCGGTCAACTGGGCTTCCCGTGCTTTTCCAAAGTATGCGGCCATCTCTCGCACGTTTTTGCCGAGATGCTGGAGGTAACGAATGCTCATGGTCAACCCCCCCAGCGGAACGCAGAGGAATATGAGCCAGTCGGGGAGTTCGGTGGCCACATTGATACCGCCGCTCTGGTAGAGATAAAGGGCCATTTTGCTCCCGAACACAGAAATGAACACCGTGATCCCCAGGCAGAATAAATCGGCCAGCACGATGATGGGGAGGCGGTAACGATGAGGGAGCAGATCCCGCACCACTTCCAGCTCGATATGGCTTTTCTGGCGAATGGCTATTCCCGCACCGAAAAAGGCTGACCAAACCATAAGAATGATAACCGTTTCCGACCCCCAGGTAAGCCCCTTTCCAAATCCATAACGCATCACCACCAGGATAAACGCCAGCAAGGTTGAAGCTAAAAGGAAAGAGCACACCAGGAGCTTTTCAAAAGCGGTCAGGATCCTGTCCATTTCCTGCTCTCCAAATTCACATCAGTGAAACCGGGGGAGAGATGGCCGAGACCGACGAAAAGAAGGAGGAAGGGTATATAACCTTCCTCCCGATGCGCCGGAGTATGGGATTATTTGTACTTTTCGGCCAGCTTGTATAGGGCATCCATAATGTCCTTTCCCACGATGGGCTCGTACATTTTGAGCACTGGCTCGGAGGCCTTCTTCCATTCGGCACGCTTGGCAGGAGGCAGCTCATATATCTGAAGTCCTGCCTTTTTCCCCTCCTTGATGAAATTCTTCACCCGCTCACCAGCCACCTGCCAGTTCCAGTCCTGGACCTCCTTCATGATTTTGTCCAGTTCTGTCTGGATGTCTTTGGGAAGGCTGTCCCAGAACTTCTGATTCATGGCCACCAGGTAGCCGGTGTATGTGTAGTTGCACTGGGTTGCGTACTTGGCCACCTCCCAGTGCTTGGAGCTGCCGAAGGTGTCCCAGTGCTGGTCTTCACCGTCGATAATCCCCTGCTGGAGGGCCTGATAAACCTCGCTGAAGGGCATCACGATGGGGTTGGCGCCAAACAGCTTGTAAAATTCCTCGAAAGCCTTGCTGGCCTGCACTCTGAATTTCAGACCCTTGAAGTCTGATAACTCTTTGATGGGCCGAACACTGTTATAAAACTGGCGGAACCCGCTGGCCCAGAGCCCAGCCACCTTGAGATTTTTCTCTGCCATTTCGGCAAAGAGCTTGCCGCCGATTTCAGGAGACTCCATGGCCTCTCTCATCATCGCTTCAGAGGAGAAGAGGAAGGGCAGATCGAAGACCTGGAGCTTGGGAAACTCTCCCGTGTATTTGGCCGTGGACGGGGCGACCATCTGGATGGCACCCAGCTCACACGCCCGGATGGCCTTGGTGGCGTCACTATAAAGCTGGCCCGAATGGAAGTGCTGGATTTTCAACTTTCCCTTCAGGCGCTCGGCCACCATTTTTTTGAATTTCTCGCCAGTCTGGCCCTTCACAGACTTCAGTGCTGTCACGTGTGCAAACTTGAGCACATATTCTTTTGCCAATGCCTGGCCCATAGGACCCAGCGTGAAGACGAGAAAGAAACATGCCAATGACACCCACAAAGTTATTGATTTTTTCATATATTTTCCCTCCATTTCGTATAATTTTTAAAATTTTACTTTAAATCCCCGGAACCATCCCAATATTTTCAATCTACACCGCACTCATCACCTCCTTTATTGAGGCTTTAATATTGTTTGAAGATTAATTTCATATCTTTTTCTCATTGTCAATAAAAACTTGCATACTAGCCAGTTTTTTTCATGCATATGCTGCTTAAGGCATTACATCTTTTGATATTCATTAATTTTTGATTGATGATAAAAATATTAATATTTTTATGCAATATAGTGAATTTCATTTGACAAATTTTCAATATTTTAATATAAGCTAAAAATGACATTTATATGATATTAGTTTTAACTAATTGATATTTTGTATATGTTAGATCTCTATGGCAAGATCTATTCTACTGTTTTACAAATAATTTCAATTACTTAATCTAAAATAATAAAAGTTTTTTCATGTAGTTGCGGATAAAACTATTTAAAGTATTTGTCATTTTTATGAATAATTACAATTAAATTTAAGATTTTCTAAGAGGTTTCGCCTGATGTCGGCCGAAGATGAGCGCATTGCCACCGACAAGCTTTTAGAAGTAATCCGAGGCAAGCGAAAGTCGCTGGATGAAAACGCCTCCGAGGAAAACCAATCCCTTCTTTCATCTGAGATTGAACGGGAGCACGCCGCTGAGAGCCCGACGGAAGATTTTGCGGAATCTCTGCCTGAACAGAGGGAGCATCCCTTAGCCCATGGGAAGACTCCCCGGAAAATAGATGAGGCGATAAAAAAACAAGCCCGGTTCCGCTCTTTGACGCATTGGAAGAAGCCATGGCAACTCTTTCGGATAGGCACGGGAAAGGCGGTTCTGGGGCTGGATATAGGTTTTAATTCCATCAAATACGTTCTTCAGAAACAAACGACTGATGGCCCTGTGCTTCAGGATTTCGGCATGAAAATGCTCCCATCCCTCTCAGAGGAGGTTCTGAATAAGAATGAGGATATTTTTATAGAAACCTTAAGGCAACTTATCAAAGAGCGCGATATTAAGGCCAACCGTGTGGTGGTGGCTGTTAGGGGGCCCCAGGTCGCCATTCGCCGTATGACCATACCCAGAGTTCCATCTCGCGAATTGCGGCAGAGCATATTCTGGGCCGTCCGCAAGGAGATTCCTTTTTCTCTGGATGAGATCTTCTTTGATTACCACATCATGGATGAGATTGTAGATCAGGATATCAAGAAGCTTGTCACGATGGTTGTGGCCGCAGAAACCTCTCTTATCAATCGCATCTCTAGGATCATTAAAAAATCAGGTCTTCGCCTGGATGCAATCACTTCAGTCCCCATGGCTTTATGGAACTTGCAAAGGGCAATCAATATGAGCTCAGGGCCGCATCCGGCGGTTTACATTGATATAGGGTATCGGACAACGACAATCGCCTTTTTCGATACAGGCAAGCTTATGTTCACGCGCGAGATTTTTACCGCTGGTCAGTCTCTGGCCCCCATCAGCGAAGAGCACCATTACGACGAGTTGAAGCCACCTCGCGAACAAGAAAGCCCGCTAACAGGTGAAAAGGTACCTGAGGCTGATTTGCTTCCATACCACAAGGATGATGCCGGATTGGATGAGATGTCCCCTTCCATGGTTATAGATAAAGATTCTCCGGCTTTGGGGCGCCTCATTAACGAGATAAACCGCTCCATGGATTATTACCAGAGTCGATACTCCGACGCTCATCTGGGAGCAATTTATATAAGCGGTGTGGTCTCATGCATAAAAGGGATTGATGAGCTGTTGTCTGACGGACTGAGCCTCGAGGTGCGGAGTTTCAATCCGTTTTCCTGTCTTCGACCGGGCACAAATTTCCTGGGGGCCAATCTCTCTGAAGATGTTTTCCCCCTTTACGGAATTGCCGTTGGTCTCGCGCTGGATGATGGCCAGGGTATCAATTTGCTGCCCAAAGAGCAGCGCACCCGGACAGAGATTGCCCTTGACCATTTCGTGTTGCCCGCAGGCGCGGCAACAGCCTCCGTGGCCCTATTGATAGCAGCGTTATTCGCTTATTACGCCGCCAAGGCCGTGAGCACGCGGAAAACATTGTCCGAGTTACAGGCCTCTCATCAAAACTTGGCCCTGCTGGAGATGGCCGAGGCCCGACGGCTGGCGGATCAAGAAGCTCAACTTGAACTCAACCGCCGGATTTTGTCTTACATTAATTATCGTGCTTCCCGTGCCCCAGCTGTTATGAAGGAACTGAGCCGGATCACACCGGCGGAAATTTCCCTAAATACCGCGATCATCGATAAAAAGAATAATGATGCGCTTCGTGGCCAATCATCATCTCTGGGCAGCAACAATCTTTTCCTGGAAATCAAGGGAAGTGTTTTCGGCAATCCGAGCTTACAGGGGGCGTTGCTGACCAAATTCATGCTGGCACTTAATGAATCGCCATTTTTTAGTTTTCCCCGGCTTATTAAACAATCCTGGGAAGAGGACGGCGGCGAGGCCAGGCTTGACTTCAGCCTAGAATGCCAGATGGAACTGGAATTGAGATAGGAACCATGAATCCCAGAGTGGCTCTGACCTTGATATGTGCCTTATTGGCGTTATTTCTGCTGGTTGGCCCTCTTTTTTTTATTCAACCCAAACGGGAGGTGCTGATTCGACTTCGTTTGCAAGTAGAGAGCCTGAATACTCAGATCAAGAATTTAACCACCCGCCTTGTGGATATTCGGAGCCGCACCGATAGAGTCCAGGCGGGACTGACGAAAGTTCAGAACCAATTGCGCCAACAGCTGGATCTCCTGCCCATCCCGGAGGATATTTCAGAAGTGGCCAAAGGCATCATTGACCAGGGTGCTGGGCTTGGGCTTGAGTTTGTGTCCGTTTTACCCGTTCATGAGAAAGTATTCAAGGATCGGTTGGTTGTTTCCTCGGTCAAGGGGAGGAAGCTGTACGAACTCCCCATCCAGGTAATGGTTCGGGGCCGATATCGCCAATTGGCGAAATACCTGGAAGCCTTGCGGGATCTCCCATATTATAGCCACATTAATGAGGTGGAGATGAAGCGCAAAGAGAGGCCCGGGAATCCATGTCTATTGGAAATGACTGTTCACCTGAGAATACTCTATTTATAAGGATTGTCAGGCCTTTTCGCCTCGTGCTGGCTAGACCGGGCAACAGGTAAGTTCGTCTGAAAAATTTCTATTTTTAACGGTTGTCAGGGCCATTATGATCAGACGAACCTTTATTCTGGGAATTATCACGGTCTTAGTGGTTATTTACGGGGCATGGGACTTAATCCAAACCCGCTCCAAGCGGCATTCTGCATCCCATCAAGGTATAAAGATCGCCGCCGCTACGGCCAAGCCCTCCATCCATAAAAACACTCTCCTTAAGCCATCACCGTTGCCCGGCGGCGATGCACCTGAAGCCCAAAAGCAAAGAGGCAGTGAAAATAAGAGCCAGAGGGAAAAGACTAAAAATCCGTCCGGGGATCTTCAGAGACTTCCGCGGGTGGCTGGCCTTACTCTCCTTCAGCGTCAGCGCATGGAAATGGAGTGGGGGCGTGACCCCTTCATCAGGGCGGACCTTGAGTGGAGGGGTGGATCAAAGGGCCTCCAGAGCACCTTAAAGCATGACGAGGCAAAGCTAGACCTTGCCCTGAAGGGAATAGTCCGGTTCGGCGCCCGGCGTATCGCCATCATCAATGACAAAACTTATCTGGCCGGTGACCTGGTGGCGGGATGGCGGGTGGAGAAGATCGGCACGGATCGAGTGGTCATGCAGAAAGGGGATGAGCGACTCACACTGGTCATGCAGCGGCCGGAGGAGGTACGATGATAGCCGGAGCAAGAAGGAGACAGCCTGCAGGTAGCCCCCGAATAATTGGACTGAAGCTGATATGTATCTGCATAGCCCTGATGGGGATGGCTTACCATTCTGCTGCTGGACTGTGCGCCTCGAGTGAGCAAGATCAGCACCTTCCATGCCTGGCCGGCCTGGAGAAGAAGGTCAGTTTCGATCTGCGGGATGCGGACGTTATCACCCTCTTGGATCTGCTGGCCAGGGAAAGCAACGTCAACATCGTCATCAGCCCCAATGTGCTGGGCCATATCACTATCCGTCTGGAAAACGTCTCACGTTGGGAGGCACTACGCCACGTGGTTGAGACCATGCACCTGCTAATGAAACAGGATGAATGCGTCCTGAGAATATACACTGTGGAAGACATAAACAGAGATAAAGATATTATTGAAGCCCGGCTCAGACGGAATCAAGTTGAGGCGAAGCAGCGGGAGAAAGAGGCGGAGATCAAGGATAAAGAGGCCCAGGCGCGCCGCAAAATCGCCGAGGCCGAACGGGTGGAGCGGGCCGTGGCTCCTCTGGTCACTCGCAGTGTCCCCATCAGGTTCGTCGACGGAAAGAAGCTGGCCAATGACCTGCAGAAGCTCCAAACTCAAGCTCCTGAGCAGACAAGAAGGGAGATTCTCCATCCCGAAAAGCGCTTTGTTACATACAACGCTGATGCCAACAGCATCCTCATCCGGGACACCCCGGAAAACGTAGATGAGATGACGCGCCTCATCCGGGAGCTGGACAGGGAGACCCGCCAGGTGCTCATAGAGGCAAAGATCGTTGAAACCACGCGCAGTTTTATCCGCGACTTGGGCATCCAGTGGGGATTCCTGGCAAGGGGGATAACGGACCGGAAATTCCCGGCAACATGGTGGATACAGGGAACTCATATTGGGCCAGGAGATGTTGGGAAGTCTGTGCCATGGCCAGGTCTATCGCTTCCGCTAAGTGGAGCCGGAAATTGGGTGGTGAACTTCCCATATAGCATTACTGGAGGCCAGGGAGCGGCACTTGGCCTGACATTCGCTAATATCGCCAATACATTCGCCCTGGACATCCAGATCTCGGCCGCTGAGCAGAATAACGAAATCAGGATAATATCCAATCCACGAATTCTGACATCGGACAACCAGAGCGCTTTAATAAAAAGTGGTAGTGAGATTCCATACCAGGTAGAGGAGGAAGCCGGTAAGTTTAAAATTGAATTCAAGGAAGCGGTTATACTACTTGAGGTAACGCCGCACATCGTTGCGGATGACATGATTTACATGGATGTTCTTGTGAAGAAAGATGAACCGGGCATTAGAGAGGTGAAGGGTAACCCAATCATTTCTAAAAAAGAAGCCAAAACGAGAATATTAATGAAGGATGGCGACACTCTCATCATTGGTGGGCTAACTACAGATCGTCATGGTAAGATTGAGGAAGGAGTTCCCTGGCTGTCGCGCATTCCCGTGCTCAAGCATCTTTTCAGTCATTCACGTAAACAAAAAGATTTTGAAGAAATCATGGTCTTCATCACCCCTAAGATGGCTCCGCGCCTTGTGAGTGAGGCTGATTAACGAAAAGACAAGCCCGAGGGAGGAAAGCGTTGAAATACGTTAAGTGGATAATTATTTTGCCTTTGCTCTTTCCCTTTTTAATGATCTTAAATGGCTGCGGCGGCGGTGATGTCAGCGGCGACGGAATGGAGACGGGATCGTTTTTGACGGTGGAGGTCTTTGGCAGAATTGATGATTGCTCAAATTCAGGATATGCTTATGAAGCGGGATATAATTGTCAATGCATTCGTTTGGCTCATGCCTTTTTTTTCAACCATGACCTCCCTTTTCAACCAAATATCTCCGGCGACACAGAAGAACCAGGCCTCCCGGAAATACTTGTAGGAATAACCGTTGTACCTTTTATTTCTCAATCAGACAAACAAAACTTTAATTTAAATGCCTTTCCAATTAAGAATCATTATGAAAGCATCACTCCTGTGTCACAGCAGCAAGGCGAAACAGGCTCTCTGCCAACCTCCAGGTACATCACCATCGATCGTTACACAGTTGAGTACATTCCATCCGATTCGATATCACCGCCGCTCTCTTCAAGAGAATTTTTCCAGACCATTCAGATTCCCCCGAGTACAGATATTGGTTATGAAATTATTTTCATGGACTTAAATACAAAAGAAGAATTCGAGAGTTTCGTTGAGCAGAACCCCAATATCTTGAGAGGGAACTATACGGCCGTCTTCAGATTTTATGGTCACAATGACTTGGGCGCTGAAGTGAGCGTTGCTGCATCGAACTCATTCGTTATTGGCCGCTTAGAAAATTGTGCAGAATGAGCTTCACGCATAAGCAGAATTGGGAGCAACGGCGGAATATAGAAGGGCTGTGAGTTTCTTTGATTCTTTTACAACATGCGTGGCCTACCGTCTCGCATTATCTGCATCTTGAACCCGGGATTTGAATCATGCGAAAAGTACACATTTTTTTGGGATTTGCTTTTATTATTCTTTTTTCGCTCGCCATTGGATGTGGTGGGGGAGGGGGGGCGGAACAGGATCTCCCAGGCCCTTCCACCAGCGTTCCCATGTCCGTTTATCTGGCCACCAACCGTATTTTCGTGGACGTTGCCCGGGGGCCCAACGGGGCCAACCTGGCCGCCCGGGTGGTGGACGGGGCGGGCAGGCCCATAGCAAACGCTACCGTAAGATTCACCACTGACCTGGGGTGGTTTAACAACAGTGCCCAGTCATACATGACGATAACCGGGACCGGCGGCCTGGCGTTCACAACCCTTACCTCCGATTCCGTGGGACAGGCACAGGCTAGGGTTGAAATTCCTGATAGCTATTATTACGATGTTTTAGATGTTTTTTTCACCCTTGAGTCTGTTCAGTCCGCCCGGATCGATCTAATGGCTGACCCCCATCATGTATCCGAAGGTGGGGCAGTGACCATCACAGCCCGGCTCTCCGATGAAAACAACCAGCCCATTCCGTTCACAAATATCACCTTTACCTATGAAAATTCCACCATTGTGGCGCAAACGAATCTGGATGGGGTGGCATCCGTTATTCTGGGATTCCCCCACGGGCTTTCCGGGACCGAAAGCTTATTGGTTTTTGCAAGCGCAGACTTCCCTTTCGGCACCATCACTGAGTTCATCACCCTCACAGCACCACCCATAATAATTCCCAGTGATGGTGTTTCACTTTCCCTGGGAATTACTGAAATCGATGATGAGACAGGTGAAATCAGTATTCCAGTGACGGCTTCTGTCATTGATGAAAATGGGAATCCGGTTGAAGGGGCTGCCATTCGATTTTCAGCCAATGCGGGACAGATCGTTGGCTTTGCCGTTACTAATGATGATGGCCAGGCATCCGCCGCCTGGTATCTGGGCGCTTACACGGGCCAGGCGACGCTCACGGCTTTCATAGGGACGGTCAGTGACTCGGTGACCGTTAACATTATTCAGAATCTATTAATCACCCCTGCTACAGTCACACTGCGTGAGACCGGGCAATACATCAGCTTCGAGATATTCGGCGGCGTTCCCCCATACACCATCGATCTCAGCGACGAAACCTATGTAGAGTGGAATTTTTCCCTGTCCTCGGGCCACGGCGTACTGCAAGTGTACTCCACTTCCATGCCGCTAGAGGCGGTTGAAATCGCAATTTATGTGGTGGACAGCGTGGGCACAACCGCGACCGCCGCCCTGACCCTGGCTCCAACAGCCGCTCCAATATTAATCCTTGCGCCGTCAGCAACTTCTTTTTCGGCTCTAGGAGAGAGCCAGACTTTCATAGCCAGCGGCGGCATCGCTCCATATACGTTCATACTATCCCATCCACAGTATCTCTCCGGCGTGCAATCGGGCAACACTTATACGGTGACTGTTACCACCCTACCCGTGAATGTAACCATTGCAACGCTGGAGGTTATTGACGCAAGCGGAGTTACGGATTCATCCGATATCATCCTGAATCCAGCCATCGGCAACCCGGGAACTGGTGGTTTGACCATAACTGCCTCCGGCGGTGCCACGCAATTTGCCACCGGAGATGTTATACAGTTCTTTGCAACCGGCGGGACTCCGCCTTACACCTGGAATGCCAACGGCGGTTTGTGGGACACCGACGGAGATTCGGTGGGAGATTCCGCAACCACTAACTCAGTTTCAGCCCAGCCCGTGATGTTTGTTGCCGGGAATAACCCGGGCACTTTTCTTATCTACGTGACTGATGTGGATGGAAACGGCGCTAATTACCAAATAGAGATTCGATAGGAGTGTCAGTAATTAATTAAAAATACAAGAAATCGTCAAAGGGTAAGGAGAGTTACATTGGAGCAAAAAAGCCTTGCTGCGGCAATTAGTAGTGAGCGAATCCAGCAGGACATGGAGAGCCTGGCGCGCATTGGTTCGGTTGGCAATGGGGGCGTGAGCCGGCTGGCTTACACTCCAGAGCACTGGGAGGCCCGTGCATATATCCGCGATAGGATGGAGTCGGTGGGATTGCAAGTCCGCGAGGATACCGCCGGCAATGTGATAGGCCGCTGTCCGGCTGGAGCTACCGGTCCCGCGCTGGCCATGGGCTCCCACCTTGATACCGTCCCCCACGGCGGCAGGTTCGATGGAGCGGTTGGGGTTGTCTGCGCTCTTGAAGCTGTTAGGGGCATTCAGGACAGTGATTTCCGGCCAGCCGACCCGCTGGAGGTAATCGTTTTCGCGGAAGAGGAGGGCGCCCGACTCAATCATCCCCTCTTCGGCAGCAAGGCCATGGCCGGGATACTGGACCCCCGGCTTGTGGAGCAGATGAAAGACAGGGATGGCATTCCCTTTGCCCGAGTGTTGGAAGGGGTGGGGCTGTCTCATACGCTCCTCCCTGAGGCGAGGCGGCTGTCGGAAGAATTCCGCGCTTACCTGGAAGTCCACATCGAGCAGAGCAGCATCCTGGAGGAAAAGAAAATAAAAATAGGCGTGGTAACCGAAATCGTAGGGATAATGTTTCTTGAAATGGTCATCACGGGTAGGGCGGATCATGCCGGACCCACCCCCATGGCACGTCGGAAGGATGCTCTGCTGGGCGCTGCCCGGATCATCACGGAGTTACCATCTCTGGTGGCGGAAACCGGTAGCCCGGCGGCCCGGGGCACCGTAGGATCCATCCACGCTCACCCCAATACCATCAACGTGGTTCCGGGCAGGGTTATCCTCGGTGTGGACGTGCGTCATAAGGAAAAGGAAGAAATGCGAGAGCTAGCCAGTTGGGTCAACCGGAAGGCGGAAGATATATGCCGCGCCTCCGGCCTGGAATTTTCATCCCGCGTAATCTCGGAGATCGAGCCTGTTACCATGGCGGAGAACATAGTTAAGGCCATAGAAGATAGCTGTGGAGAGATGGGGATCACTTGCATGCGAATGGTAAGCGGTGCCGCGCACGACACCACGGCCATGTCCGCCCTGGCGCCGGTGGGCATGATCTTCGTCCCCAGCGTGGGCGGCCTGAGTCACTGCCCTGAAGAGCTCACCACACTGGAGGACATCGTTCGCGGCGCACAGGTGCTGGTGGAAACCGCGGCAAGGTTGAGCGGACCGGTGAGCAATGTATAGAAATGTAGGGTGGGCTGTGCCCACCGCACTTTCTGTTAGTCAACAACCACCCCTAAAAGGGGTGGCATGAGGGTGACCCTAAAAGGGTCAGATTATCTTTTCCACAACTTGAGCTGATCCATGATTCGGTCTCTTTTTAGCTGCCACCTCACATACTTTCGGATTTGCTCTTCGTCAAGACCTACTGTACTGACACAGTACTCTTTCGCCCAGAGATGCCGCCCCCAGTACCTTCACTTTAGCTCCAGATGCATATCGAATATCTTGATGGCGCTCTTTCCTTTCAGACCACATCTTAGTGAGGTATTCGTTTTTTAGAAGCTCAGTGATCACTACCGAACCTGCATAGCATAGCTTGGACCATCAGCTTAGCTGATGGTTTAAGGTATTAAATTAATGGATCATTCATGGTAGGCACAGCCTACCCTACATTTTACTAAACCGCCGGCCTGGGCAGCAGCCCTGCACCCTCCACGATCTCCCGCACTTTTTCCTCCCACTCGATGGCCATGATGTGGATGCCGTGTACCCCCTTCATCTCGCGCAGCCGCTGGATGGACTCGATGCATATTTTAATTCCTTCTTCCTCGCGTTTCTCCTTGGGCACAGCCTTGAGCCTGTCGATCAGCTCGTCCGGGATATCCATCCCGGGCACCTTGTTTTTCATGTAGTTGGCCATACCCACGGATTTGAAAGGCGTCACACCGGCTAAGATGTGAACATTCTCGTCCAGTCCCCGATCTCGCACCATTTCCATCCACTTTTCGAACTTGTCCAGGTTGTAAATGCACTGGGTCTGGATGAAGTCCACGCCAGCCGCGGCCTTTTTTGCCAGGCGTATGACGCGGAATTCGAACGGATCCGCAAAGGGGTTGGCAGCGGCGCCAATGAAGATCAGTGGCTGACCCTTGATGGGCTCCCCACCAAGGAACTTTCCCTCGTCTCGCATCTGTTTGAAGGTCTGGATGAGCTGAATGGAATCCAGGTCGAAGACGTTCTTGGCTTGCGGATGATCGCCGAAGCTCTGATGGTCCCCGGACAGGCACAGGACATTAGTGATACCGAGGGCCGCCGCACCCAGGATATCGCTCTGGAGCGCGATGCGGTTCCGATCGCGGCAGACCATTTGCAGGATGGGCTCCAGCCCCATCTGCTTCAACAAAACGCAGGAGGCCATGCTGGACATACGCACTACAGACGTCTGGTTATCAGTAACATTGATAGCGTCCACCACGTCCTTCAGAAGTTCCGCCTTCTTCCTGATGACCTCCGGGTCCGAGCCACGGGGTGGACCGCATTCGGAAGTAACGACGAATTGACCATTTTCCAGTAACTTCTCCAGGCGGCTGGCGGACTTCATAATCTCAAATCCTCCCTCACAACTTTTCTCGGCCCTCCGTCTCGGCTGGTCCGCCAATCTTTCACTGGCAGCACCTCTTCGAGCTTGTGAAGTTGTCCCAACTCCTTGAGACGATCGTAAATGAGCTGCCATCCGCAGTCGATTTCAGGGTTAACCTCGCACTTTCCATTGGAGGATCCTCCGCAGGGCCCATTGAGCAGGCTCTTGGAGCAACGGGTAATGGGGCAGATTCCGCCTGTGCGGTCAAGAATGCAGGTACCGCATGCCTGGCACCGCTCAGCCCAGACTCCTTGTTCTTCTGTTACTCCAATAAATGTGGTGTTGACAGCGGGCATCACGGGGATGCTGCGGTATTTCTCCGCCACGAACTGGACTCCTGCTCCGCAGGCCATGCTCAGGATTGCTTCGTACTCGCCCAGGAAATCGGCGATTTGATCAATATATTCGTGGTCGCACTGGCGCTCTAGGGTGTGTTCCCGGATCTCGATTTCCATGTTCCGCGTTTTTCTGGAAATGGTCAACTCGGAAGCAAGAATGCCTACCTCTTTTTCCCCTCCCGCTGAGCAAACCGTAACACACTCCTTGCAGCCCAGGATGATCAACTTCCTGTACGGCTCGATCATTGCCTCGATCTCTTCCATAGGCTTTCTTGATGCCACAATCATATGCTATCTCCCTTCAGAAGCCCTTTAATCAAAATAGAAAGGCTTAAATTCATTATACATGCAATTATTCCTTCTCAGCTTCGGGCTTCTCGGCGCCGTTAGTCTCCCGGCCCGATCCCGTTCGGATGGGGCTGGGCCCCAGGCGGGTGACGCGCTCTGTCATCTCCTTGGCGATCTGGACAAAGCGCGGAGCCTGGGCAGCGGAGAGGTTGAACATTTCCACCCGCTCCCCGCTGATACCAACCTCCTTCAGGAGTTCCTTAACGCGCTGGACCCGTTTTTTTGCCCGGAGGTTGCCTTTTAGAAAATGGCATTCCCCCTCCATACAGCCCACCACGTAAACGCCGTCCGCGCCGTTCTCCAGAGCTTTGAGTATGTGGAGGACATCCACCTTTCCCGTGCAAGGGATCTTGATGATTTTGATGTTGGTAGGGTAACTCATCCTCATCGAACCTGCCAGGTCCGCCGCCGAGTAACCTCAGTAACTGCAGCAGAAAGCGATGATATTCGGCTGGAACCGGTCTTTCATCAAGCCACCTCCTGAAGTATGGCCGCGCATTTACGGATGAGCTGGAGATCGTTGTAATGCTGAAGCTCAATAGCCTTGCCCGGGCACTCGGCCACGCAGGTGCCGCAACCCTGACATTTGGCCATTTCGATCTCCGCCTTCCCGCGCTCGTTTATAATGGGTACGTTATATGCGCATGCGCGAACGCATGTCAGGCACGCCGCGCACAGATCCTCGTTCACAACGGCTACCACGCCTCCGACCTGCATCTCTTCCTTTGACAGTATGGTGCTGGCCCGGCTCACGGTTGCAGAGGCCTGTGTGATGGACTCGCCGATGAGCTTGGGGGAATGAGCCATCCCGCACAGATATATCCCTTCAGTGGTAAAATCCACGGGCCTGAGCTTCATGTGCGCCTCAAGGAAAAACTCCTCGTTGGTGCGCGAGACCTTCAACATTGTTGCCAGTTCTTCGTTCTCGGAAGGCACAACTCCCGCGGAGAGGGCCAGCAGGTCAGGCTGCAGGCGAACCTTTCGCATCAAGGACATATCGGTCAGGGTGACGGTGATCCGTTCATGCTCAAGCTCTACTTGCGGCTTATCCTCTGGCTCGTAGCGGATGAAGAAGACCCCCTCCTTGCGAGCCTTATTGTAATACTGCTCCATGAGGCCGTATGTTCTCATATCGCGGTAGAGAACGATGACCTGAGCGCCGGGATTCAATTCCTTGATTTTAAGAGCGTTCTTTACAGCCTCCTGGCAGCAGATACGGCTGCAAGAGGGATGTCCCGGCTCTCTGGAGCCCACGCACTGGATCATGACGATCTGTCTGGCAGCGGCGATCTCCTCAGGCTGCGTGGCTATCTTCTCCTCCAGCTCTAATTGAGTGATGATCCGGTCATCCTCCCCGTAATGATAATCCTTGGGCTTCATCTCCACGCCGCCGGTGGCGATGATGGCGATACCATGCTCAATCTTGCGGGTTACTGCTCCTGGGGCGATCATGATCTCGGTGGTAAAGTTTCCCTTATAGCCCGAGAAATCAACTAGCGTGGCATTAGTGAACACCTGGATCAGCCTGTTGTTACGGATACTCTCCTCCAGTTCCCGCAAATAGGCCCTGACATCGTGCCCCTGAAGCGTGCTGTGCACAAAACGCAGATTACCTCCAAGAACTTTTTCCTTTTCTATCAACGCGACCTCGAAGCCCTGGTTGGCCAAGCGCAGCGCCGCCGTCATGCCCGCCAATCCGCCTCCGATGACAAGCCCCCTGCGGTTTACGGGCCGCGGCAACTCCTGAAGGGGACGTATGAGGGCTGCGTTAGCCACTGCACCTCTTACCAGATCCTTGGCCTTTTGGGTGGCCATTTCTTTATCTTGCATGTGCACCCATGAGCACTGGTCGCGGATGTTGGCCATCTCGAACAGATATTTGTTAAGTCCGGCCTCGCGTATGGTTTCCTGAAATAGGGGCTCGTGGGTTCTAGGGGAGCAACTGGCCACAACTACCCGATTGAGGTTGTGCTCTTCAATGAGCTTCTTGATCTTTTCCTGGGTATCCTGGGAGCAGGTATAGAGGTTATGGTCAGCCACAATAACATGGGGGAGCTTGGAGGCAAACTCTGCAATCACAGGGACGTTTACCACGCCGCCGATGTTGATGCCGCAATTGCATACAAAGACTCCGATGCGCGGCTCCTCCCCTTCAACCTGAGCTTCGGCCGGGTACTCCTTTCGTGTGGTCAGGCTACCCCTGACTGGGGCGATAATCTCGGCCGCATGGGCGGCGGCTCCGCTGCCCTGGGCCACCGTCTCGGGTATGTCCTTGGGGCCCTGCCAGACGCCCGCGACGAATACGCCTGGCCGGGAAGTTCCTACAGGGTCAAACTGATCGGTCTTGCAAAAGCCATAGTGGTCCAGTTCGACATCCAGCTTCTGGGCTAGCTCGCGGGTCCCGGGAGATGGCACCATGCCCACAGATAGGATCACAAGATCGAATTCTTCCTCCTGGATTTTTCCCTGTTCGTCCACATAGGTGATAAGGAGATTCCGAGAGCTTGGCCGCTCGACCACCTTGGAGATCATGCTGCGAATATATCGAACGCCATACTCATTCTTGGCCCTTTCGTAATACGCTTCGAATTCTTTGCCATAAGCCCGAATGTCCATATAAAAAATGGTAGGCTCGATCTCAGCCATGTGTTCCCTGGAGATAATGGCCTCTTTGGTGGAGTACATGCAGCAGGCCGCGGAGCAATATTCGTTGCCCCGTTCCTTATCGCGGGAGCCGACGCATTGAATCCAAGCTATTCTCTTTGGGTGGCTCTGGTCTGAAGGCCGCCTCACCTCCCCCTGGAAAGGACCGGAGGCGCTCAATATGCGCTCAAACTCCAGGCTGGTTATGACGTTGGGGTATCGGCCGTAGCCGAACTCCCCTTTTAGCTCGGGGTTGAACTGGTTGAACCCAGGGCTGAGGATGATGGAGCCGACCTCCAGATCCATTGTCTGGTCCTGAAGGAGGTGGTTGACAGCCTCAGCCTTACAGGCTGTCACGCACTGCATGCATTCAGAGCATATCCCGCAGCTCAAGCAGCGCAAGGCCTCCATGGTGGCCTGCTCCTGAGTGAAGCCCAACTCCATTTCCTCGAAGCTGTGGATTCTTTTAGGAACTGGAAGTGTGGGAACAACGGTCCGGGGCTTTTTGGTCTCTCTGGGGGGTATGGGCCTCCATGTATCTCCAGTGGGGACCTTCTCGCGTCCCGCGCGCATGTCCTCGCCCCGGAGAAATCGGTCAATAGAGACGGCCGCCTCCCGGCCATGGGCAATGGACTGTACAACTGAGGCAGGGCCGGTCACAACGTCGCCGCCAGCAAAGACATTGGGCACTGACGTCTGCAAAGTGATGGGATCTGCGGGAATACCTCTCGCACCATCAAGGTTCAGCGCTTTGCGGGCAAACTCGGTATCCGACTGCTGGCCTATGGCCACGATGATAGTATCAGCCTCGATGGTACTGAGACGGGACTCATCAAACTGCGGTCGGAACCGTCCCTCCTCATCGAACACGGACACGCACCATTTCATCTCAAGGCCTGATACTTGGCCGTTCTCCGAAAGAAACCGCCTGGGGCCATGAGAGCATATGAGTTTCACGCCCTCCGCAAGGGTGTCCTGGATGGCGTCCTCGAAGGCGGGCATCTCTTCCCGTTTCTCCAGGCACGCCATGCTTACCTCCCTTGCTCCCAGCCTCAGGGAGACCTGTGCCACGTCCACGGCCACATTTCCTCCGCCGATGACCAGCACCCGTGGTCCCACGGAGGGTCGCTCGCCTGCATTTACGAGGCGAAGGAAATCAAGCCCGTGATAGATACCCGACAACTCCTCCCAATCCATTCTGAGGCGGGCGCTAAGTTGGGCACCGATGGCGAGGAATACCGCATCGTAAACATTCTGTATTCGCTCCAATTCTATATCCTTGCCCACGGTGGTATTCAAACGAACATTCACACCCATCCGATTGATAACCTGCACCTCATCGTCCAGGACATCGCGAGGCAGCCGGAACTCAGGGATACCCGTCCGCATGGTGCCTCCCAGTGCAGGGCCGGATTCAAACAGGGTAACGGCGTATCCCATGCGCCGAAGTTCGATTGCGGCCGTCATGCCGGCGGGCCCACCCCCTATAATGGCCACACATTTGCCCTGATCAGGGCCTGGGGCAATGTCCCATGGGGAGATATCCGGCAGGTCGCACACGAATCGCTTGAGTGCCCTGATGGCCAGAGGCGCTTCCACCTCATTGCGTCGGCATTGATCCTCGCATGGCTTCGAGCAGATACGCCCAAGCGTGCGGGGGAAGGGCAGTTTCTCCCTAATAAGGTCAACAGCTTCCTGATATTTGCCCCGGGCGATCAGCGCCACATACCCCTGGATGTTCGTCCCGGCGGGACAGGAGTTAATGCAGGGGGGACGATCCAACTTGTGGATGGTGAAGACGTTGGGAAAGGCCTGTGGATAAAGCCGGTAAACGGCCTTGCGCTCATTTAGGCCCATGTCAAACTCGCTCGGCACCTGGACCGGACAGACCTCCACGCACTCCCCACATCCGGTGCACTTTGCTTCCTCTATGAAACGGGAGCGCTTCGTCAAGCGCACCTTGAATCGACCCGGCTCTCCGCTTATTTCTTCGAGGTCCGAATAGGCTATGATGTTTATATTGAGATGACGTCCGCACTCCACCAGCTTGGGAGATACGATGCACATGGAGCAGTCGTTGGTAGGGAAGGTCTTGTCCAGTTGCGCCATCACGCCCCCAATGGCCGGGCTCTTTTCCACAAGGTGGACATACAAGCCTGCCTCAGCCAGAGCGAGCGATGCCTGGATGCCTGCGATTCCTGCACCTACTACCATGACCGAGCCCA
>CAZTAS010000091.1:0-22813 GCA_964611635.1 uncultured Thermodesulfobacteriota bacterium | reverse complement strand
GATCAGGGACCTGCCGGCCAGGGATGCGATTATGGTGAGCCCGAAAATGCCCAGCCACATAAACTCCGGAGCCCCGAAACGCAGCGAGAACATGGCCAGCGGCTGAGCTACAAAGATGAGGATGGTAGTGCTGATGAATCCCCCTACAAAAGAGGCATACACCGCTGCGCCCAGGGCTTTGCCGGCCTGGCCTTTCTTGGTCATCTCGTACCCATCAAACACCGTGGCCGCCGCAGCGGGTGTGCCCGGTGTACGGACGAGAATGGCGGCAATGGAGCCGCCGTAGATGGCTCCGCAATAGACCGCTCCCAGCATGATAAGCCCGGAGGCCGGGTGCATCCCAAAGGTCACCGGAATTAGCAGTGCAATACCCATGGTCGCCGTAAGGCCGGGCAGGGCGCCGATGATGATTCCTCCGGCGGCTCCAAAAAAAGCGATTAATAAGTTGTGCCATTGCGTCGCCACAAGGATTCCGGTGTAAATCTGCTCTATCATGAAAGGACCTTTCCTTACATTAAAATACAAGTCCTTCGGGGAGTGGGACATTAAGAAAAGCTCTGAAGACAAGATAGATAAAAAACACTACCACAGAGGTGGATAGGGCAATAGTTACAAGCTTTCTGACCCCCAGCAGCCTGATCATCACCGGCAGATACACCAGTGTGGTGACAAAGAAGCCCATAAAACTCAGGACAACTAGATAGATGGCTGAGGCCACTATCATGAGTACGACCTTTCTGACCACCTGTTGTTTCCAGATAGGGAGTCTTTCCCCCCGCTCTTGTGGAACATGAAAGCCTTCCCGCTTTTCCTTCCTGCCAGCGAGGATCGACTTCCCCAGCAGGGCGCATGTCATGAGAGCAAGCAATCCTATTATGATCCGGGGAAAATATGCGGATTGATAAGGATAGGGAAGTGCTTCCCAGTATGCCAGCAAGCAAACGGCAAATAGAAAAATGACCGCATAAATGTCCTTTTTCCACATCAAGCCCTTCCTCCGAATCTTTTTAATTTTTTAATGTGATGCGCTCATGTGTTGAAGGCCAGCCGGGCCCTCTTATGCCCGGCCGGCATCAACGTTTATTTGAGTTCGTCGATTAAAGTATCCACGTCCGCTTGCAGATCCTTCATAAACTGACCGAACTCCTCGGCATCCATCCAGGCAAGGGTCAGGCCAATTTTCTTGGCTCTCTCCAGATATTCAGGGTCATTGGCTGCTTTTTTGAAGGCGTCCCGCAGTATCTTCAGTCGATCTGCCGGGACCCCGGCCGGAGCCACCTTCCCACGGGTGGAGGAGCCGATGAGCTCTTTGCCGAATACCTCTTTAAATGTTGGTGTGTCGGGATTCATGTGATATCGCTCTTTCCAAAACTGGACCAGGCATCGCTCCGTGTCCTTGTGCTGTGTCACATCGAAGGTATTGGAGATGGTAAAATCGGCGTGCTTGCCCAGCAGCGCGGCATGCGAAGGGGCCGCCCCATGATAGGCCACATAAGAGAACTTGACACCTGTGGCCTTTTCCATTTTGACCATGGCTAACTGGTCGTCGGACAGTGGACCGTCAGCCCCGCATATCACCTTGCCCGGGTTCTTGCGAGCGTATTCGATGAGGTCCTGGATTGTCTTGAATCGATCGTCATCGATGCGCACCAACACCGTGTTGGGATCGATAATGTTGCATCCGATGGGGACAAAGCTCTTGACAGGATGGTAGCCCACCTCTTTCCGGGCTGAGTATATCATATTGATGGCCGGCAGATTGATGAACCCGATGGTGTAGCCATCCGGCTTGCTGCGCGCCAGCTTGGTAAATCCCACCTGGCCGCCGGCTCCGGGTAAATTCTTAATGACGACCGGCTGCCCCAGGTACTTCTCCAGATAGACGCCAATGGTCCTTGCCGCCACATCCGTGCTGCCTCCGGCGCTGTACGAAACGGTCATGGTGATCGGTTTGTCGGGAAATGCCGATGCCGTCGCCGAAAGGATTCCCCATGCTAAGAACATTGAACATATAACTGTAATTATGACTTTTCCCTTTTTCATGATAACCCTCCTTATTCAGCCAATAATCAGTTAAAATATACTTACGTTAATATCTGTTCCAAATTACCTCCTCTCGAAAAGTGACAAATAAATTTTTTTCTCCCATAATTATCTTGCCAGCGGCTTTGCCGCCTAGCCTTCATGAATGACAGTAAAGAATTCATTAGCTTAGTAAGTTTTGACATAATTTAATGGGAGAGTCAAGCTAATTTTATTAAATCGTTTTTGCCATAAATCAATTTGGAATACATTACCTTGAAAATGACCGTGCCATCAATAATAAAGTCCTCCCGACGGCGCGACAGGCATAATGCTTTTCCTGCTCAAGCAAGAACGTCGGTGCTGAAGATAATCAATAAGGGATTCCAGATTTCTCCTGCAATAGTCACAGGACTTACCACAAAAAAATCGGATTAAGTTAGAAGAAGCTGTTTAATGTTAATGACATAAAGCGAGCTAGAAGTGAAAATGACATTTTGGGCAAACTTTTTTCACGGCCAAAGGTCCGTCCAGTGTAGGATGGTTTTAAAAATCCCAAATAAATTCATCCTATTCAAAGGAGGCCCCAAGAAATGATAAATCAGATTACCCACAAATTGCGAGAGCAAATCCACCATTTTTCGGGGAAACTTTCTTATGGTCTTTGCAAGCCTGCCCGGAGATTCGTCGAGGAGACCATCCGGTTCATCAAGCAGAGCTATCAGGAAGAGAACGTGCGGGTGATAACATACGAGAGGCTGAGGAACATGGCATCTGGAGCTGGGAGCCTCCTTTTTCGCGGTGGTTTATCTCGGGCAACGAGCCAAGCTTGAGATCCTGGCGCTGCACATGATAAGAGAAGCAAAAAAAATCTTCGGCATTCCGGATTTCAGATATTACGCCATTGCACATGGGATCAAGACCATCTTATCCCGAATAGCAAAGGGATTAATCCACCCTAGACGAGGAGGTGATTCCCCAGAGCCACAATTATCACTTTTTCCTTTGGAAATTTTTGGGTAACTCCTGCCATAAAAAGGCTTGACTTTCATTGATGCTTCCCCTAAATTCCCTTTCTGCAAGGGTAGGTTATCATTTTTGGTTCATTTGTCGCCCCAGTTAACCTGCTGGCTCATTTTGGATTCCAAATCAATGGCTCGATGCGGCAGCGTAACAAGCCGGTTACGGCCATTGAGGATCGTTTATCGGGCATACCCGGTTTGTGGGCTTTCACAGATACTTGGTACACAGCCCGAGGTGATACGTCCTCGGTGTATCGGCGATGAGGTATGCCTTTTTTATTTCCGCCATAAAGAATTTTAGATTGGAAAGGAAAACGCGATGTTTGATGTGGTGATTCGGAATGGCCGAATCATGGATGGATCTGGTGCTCCGTGGTTTTATGGAGACTTGGCGGTTTCAGGCGATGTGATACGGGCTGTGGGATATCTCAAATGGGCCAATGCCAGATTAAACATCGATGCTCGGGGCCAGTGCATCTGCCCCGGGTTTATTGACCCGCATACCCACTCGGACTTTTGCATTTTTCAAGACCCCGCTCCGGACTTCAAGCTGCGCCAGGGTATCACCACAGAAGTCATGGGAAACTGCGGAATTTCACTTGCTCCCGTGGACGATGCCACCAGGCCCGATCTTGAGAAATATTTAAGTTTCATGCGAATGACCGGAACATGGGAGTGGCGTGGTTTCGACCAGTACCTGGACACGGTGGAGCGCAGGGCCCGCCTACGCACCAACGTGATGGTCTTGGTGGGACACGGCTCGCTGCGCATAGCCGCTATGGGTTTTCGCCCCGGCGATCCTTCCCGGCATGAGATGGACAAAATGAAATCCCTTCTTGCCCAAGCCATGGAGGTGGGAGCACTTGGAATGTCCAGCGGCCTGATCTATCCACCCGGCAGTTTCTCCCATACGCAAGAACTTTTGGAGCTGGCCAGGGTACTCGCCCCACACGGCGGCGTTTACTTCAGCCATATTCGCGGCGAGTCCGATACTCTGATAGAGGCGCTGGAGGAGGCCATCGAGATCGGCCTCCAGGCGGGTGTTCCGGTGCACATAGCCCACCATAAAGCCATGGGGAGCCACATGTGGGGCCGCACTCGAGAAACTCTGGAGCGCATCGACCGGGCCCGAAAAGATGGGGTTGACGTCACCGCGGATGTGTATCCCTATGTGGCCAGCAGCGGCCCGTTGCACGCCATGCTGCCGCCCTGGGCCGCAGAAGGAGGTATCTCGCCCGCGTTGGGACGGATTCGCGATCCGGAGCAAAGGCAGCGCATTCAGAAAGACATGATGGAGGGGCTCCCTGGCTGGTCCAGCAGCCTCAAGGGGATCGGGTGGAATAGAATCATGATCGCCATGTCCCGCGATTCCGCCATTCAGGGCCGTACGGTGGACGAGATTGCAAGCGATCGCGGCGTGGAGCCATTCCAGTGGGCCTTCGACATTTTGCTGGCGGATGAAGGCACCACACGCATAATCAAGTTCGCAGGGGATGAGGGGGACCTTTTGCGGGTCTTGCGCCATCCCGCGGTCATGGTGGGCTCGGACAGCAGCATAGTGGCGGGCCATCCCCATCCTCGCAATTACGGGGCTTTTCCCAGGGTGCTGGCGCGCTTCGTCAGAGATAAGAAAACCCTCAGGCTGGAGAGCGCCGTGCAAAAAATGACGTCTATGCCAGCAGCGCGTTGCGGATTGACGGACAGGGGCATACTGCGACCAGGGATGAAGGCTGACGTGGTGGTTTTCAATCCCATGACAATTGATGATCGATCCACGTTCACAGAGCCTCATCGGTACCCGGAGGGCATCTCATGGATTCTGGTCAACGGCGAGGTGGCGGTGGAGAATGGGCAAACCACTGACAAGACCGCCGGTCGCCTCATACGCTATCGGTGGAGTTCAGGGACGCCTTGAGCCACCTAAAGCCTGAAATTACGATATAGACAGATAAAGGACAATCTTCATGCGGCTGGGTGAAATCGGCCATGACATATATTGGATAAGCTTTTTTAAAAAGCTTTTCGGGGTGGCGGCATGTATTGTCATGTTGACCCCGTCAGCCTTTGGAGATGTCCGGGCTCACAAAACACTGGTCAAGATCAGTCATAAGGGCGAATTTGTGGTGGGAGTACGTACAGAATTTGTGCCTGTTGGGTATCGGAATGAAAAGGGGAATTGGATCGGCCTCGGCCTGGACATAGCCCGTGAAATCCACAAAAAGCTGGAGGAGAAGCTGGGCAGAAAGATTAAGTTGACCTTCGTTCCTATAAATCCCAAGACGCGAATCCCCATGCTGGTAAAAGGTAAGGTGGACATCGTGTGCGACACCACAGCCCATACCCTCCGCAGGGATGAGGCAGTGGACTTCTCCATCACCTGGCTGGTCTCCGGCACCCGGATTCTGACTGAAAAAGAAAGCCACATCAGGGAGGCCGAGGATCTGGCAGAAAAGAAGGTAGGTGCCGTCCAAAAATCCGGTTGCGAGAGAGTCATCCGCAACCTGATCGACACCAGCATCATCCGGCCACCGGCCCGTGTTATGGTCTTTCCTGACCATTCCCGGGGATTTCTTGCTCTCCAGCATGGCACAATCGACGCTTACTTCGCCGATGAAAGTGTCCTGGCAACCCTCAAAGCCGGAGCCCCTCATCCCTCCCGGTGGAAGGTGACAGGCCGCCTGCTCACCCACGTCTACTATGGGCTTATGATCCGGGAGAACGATTCCAATTTCCGGGATTTCGTCAACTTCTCCCTCATTGAATTAATCAAAAGCGGCAAGTTTATGGAGATTTATGAAAGATGGCGCGGTTCCGAAGGTGTGGTGCCCCTGCCCATGAACTATGAGACGCAACTCTTGCTCAGGCTCCAAAGCTGGCCATATTGATAATACGATACTTCCTGAACCGGAGCCTGAATAGAATTCGGACAATTTTTTGGCTTCTGATCATTAAAACGCTTTGTTGCCGATCATCTCTTTTTAGCCCCACAGAATGCGGCATGAAGATACTCAATCCTTCCCCCATGCGGATCGCCATTTTACTCAGCTTCGCCCACATGTGCCATCATCTTTGCACCGCTACGTTGTTTCCCATGCTTCCACTAATAAGGGATGGAATGTCTCTCAATTACTTCCAATCGGGATTGCTTGTCTCATCATTCAGTGTGTTCTATGGATTTGGCCAGATCCCCATGGCTATGTTGGCTGACAGAATGAACAGGGGCACCATTCTCATCTTTGGGATGATCGGCACTGCCCTTTCCACCATGGGAGTGGGGCTCACCTGGAAATACTGGCAGATGTTTCTATGTTTTTCCTCACTGGGATTAATGGGGGCAACTTATCACGCCCCGGCCGCCTCGCTCATCTCGGACAGAGTATCCGTGCAGCTTCGTGGTCGCACATTGGGGACGCATACCATAGGCGGTTGTTCGGGTTTTCTGGCGGCGCCCATACTGGCGGTGGCCCTGGCTCACTGGAGCGGAAATTGGCGATGGGCCTTTATCATTATGGCTGCTCCGGCTCTTTTATGTGCCATATTGCTCCGGCTGGGACCTTTCACCATAAGCTCCCAACACGAACACGATTTCCAGGGTGCACTACAGGAATCCCCCGGATACCGCAATCAAATTTTTAGCCCAACCGAAAAAGGTCGCATCGTCTCCTACCTTGATATAATAAAGAAAATTGGTTTACTGGCAGGCATGAGTATGATTATCTATATGGTCTACGCCAGCGTAAGCTCTTTTTTCCCCCTCTACCTGGTGGATCATCACGGTCTTTCCTCCGAGAGCGCCGGCCTGATGGTAGCCATCTTATTCGGAGCAGGAATCATCGGAGCACCCGCGGGTGGCGTTCTCTCCGATCGACTTGGCCGAAAAGCAGTGATCCTCCTTTCTCTGGTACTCTCCGGCCCTCTTTTAATGGGGATTACACTTGTCAGCAAGGGAATTTTACTGATTTTTTTCCTCCTGACTTTTGGCATGGTCACGATAGCCAGGGCACCCGTGATGGAGTCGCTTATAGCAGATGTAACACCCTCGCAGCGCAGAGCCACTGTGCTGGGCTTTTACTATCTTATAAACCAGGAGACCTCGGGGATTCTTACGCCTGTGGTGGGATACCTGGTTGACTATCAGGGGCCTAATTTTGCATTCACTACGCTGGCCATCGCCCTGTCAATAGCGGGAATCCTGGCATTGGTGTTCAGGAATAAAATAAGATAAGGAAACAATAAGATAAGGAAACGCTAAATGATTTTTTGGAGTTGCTGTTCTTCATTAATCAAGTAAATGTAGAATGAATGGAGGAGGATAATGGTGGATCGTATTAAGTCTAACGTGGAAGTAATATCAACAGATTTTTCAAAAATGAACAAAACCGAGCTGCTGAAATATATCGATTTCATGCTCAAACACTTGCGTTATGTCGATGCGTTCTGGTACCTGTTCGCAGAAGAGCGATTTGGCAGCGAGGCAGCCGCCAAGTTGAATGAGGAAGTATGGGCCACGATGGGGAAATTTGTTGTCAGAGATATTAAAGAAAAATTTAACATCCATGAAAAAGGCTTGGAGGGATTCCTCAAGGTCCAGAAATATTACTACTGGGCAATCATCACAGAGTATAACGTCGAGAAGGGCGATGGCGAGCTTATCATTACCGTGCCACATTGCCCGCCCCAAGAGGCCCGGCTGAAAAAAGGCATGGGAGAATTTAATTGTAAGAATATGCACCGGAGGGAGTTTGAGACTATGGCCAGGGAGATCGATGAGCGAATCCAAATAGAGTGCATTTTTGCGCCGCCTGATCCTCACCCTAAGGATATCTTCTGCAAATGGCGAATCACAAGCAGAAAATAATTATTACTTTTTAGAATTATCCAATTTAGTCCAGCAATTAAATGGCGGCCTGTAAGCGCATGGGTATTACAGCAGATCATAACCAGGCAGTTAAAGATAGCGGTATGACGTTGTTTGAACCGGTTATTATATTAAAATAACATGAGAATTCATCAAGATGTCTATTAAGTTGTTTTTTCCACACATGGGAGGAATTACCCGGAGACCAGGTTTTTAACCGAGCGATGATCCGATAAACATAAGGAAAGATTTCACCACCTTTTGGGGCACAATTCACCATCATCTGAAACAAATCAAAGCAAGAGGCCAAGGAACGATTAACCTAAAGCTAATGCCGAAAACCAAGGCATTGATAAAACCTGCCGGATTCATAAAATTTAAGGATGCCACTTAGCCATCGAAGAAAATTCTTTTTTTACAACCTCTGCGGTATCCTTACATACAAGATCCTTTTAACCTCGCGCCGCACCGGGAATTTTCAATTTCCTCCTTTTTTACTTTTTTATCCCGCGCCAGTCACTAATCTCGGGGCCACTTCAAACAACCATCACGCCGGCTGAGTGAGTTTTTCCTCATGTGATTTCTGGTAATTTAGCCATATCAATACAAAACTCAAGCCAAGCCCGAAAAAGTCGGAGTATATTTCGGGGATCAAACAAAGAATGCCGGCGACAAGATAAAAAGGACGCCGCCACATGGAAACATGAGCTAAGAGATAACCTTCCAATCCTATCGAAATAACCACTGTGCCAACCATGGCAGTCAAAAAGCTCCAGATGATTAAGCCTGGTGGACCGATCATCAGCAGCGCCGTGTTGTAAATAAATACGTAAGGGACGAGAAATTTGACGAAGCCCAGCTTGGAGGCGATCAATCCAGTTTGCATTATGCGTCCACCCGCAATAGCAGCTCCCGCGTAGGCAGCCAGGGCAACGGGCGGTGTGATGGCAGATAGAAGCGATGAGTAAAAAACGAACATGTGGGCAGCAATGGGGTTTGCTCCGAAATGAATCAAAGTAGGCCCGGCGATCAAGGCGGCGATAATGTAAGCCGGGGCCGTTGGAATGCCCATACCCAGGATCAGGCAGGAAATCATTACCATCACCAGGGCGATGGGATATATCCCTCCGGACAGCGCGGTGACGATGGTGACGAACCTGATGCCCAGGCCGGTCACATCCAGCGATCCCACCACGATGCCTGCACATGCGCAACAGATCGCGATGACGCCGCCGTTTCGGGCCCCTTTGAGCATGGCCTCGTAAAAACCGCGCAAGTTCAGACGGCTGTATCCCCGCATTTGAGCCACCACGAGCAGGACCACGATGGCGAGGAAGGCGGCGCGGAAGGGTGTGTATCCCCTGAACAACACCACAACGAGCACGACAATGGGAATGATGAAATGGAAGCCCCTCTTCAGGATAGGCAGTGCCGCCGGCACTTCATCGGCGCTCAGGCCGCGAAGGTTCATCTTCAGCGCCTCTATGTGCGTGGAGGAAAAAACGGCCACGTAATACAAAATGGCGGGCAAGAGCGCAGCTATGCAAACTTTTAGGTAATCGATTCCCAGGATCTCGGCCATGATGAAGGCCGCTGCCCCCATAATGGGCGGCATGATCTGGCCGCCGGCACTGGCCGCTGCCTCGACGGCCCCCGCAAACTCTGGTTTGTACCCCATTCTCTTCATCAATGGGATGGTAAATGTCCCGGTCCCGTATACGTTGGCCACTGAATGCCCGGAGATGGTGCCAAACAGTGAACTGGCCACAACGGCCACCTTGGCGGGGCCGCCGGTGGCACGTCCCACCAGAGACATGCTGATATCGATGATGAACTGGCCGCCTTTGGTCTGCTCTAAAAAAGCTCCAAAGAGGATAAACAGAAAGACAAACGTGGCCGATACTGACGTGGGCACCCCAAATATGGCCTGTGGAGTCAGGAACATGTGGTCAACGAAGACTTTGAACGGCGGAGAGCGAATGGTGAAAGGATAGGGGAAATTACTTCCCAACAGGGCATAAAAACAGAAAAATGTCGCGATAATGGGCAATGCCAATCCCACCACCCGTCGGGCTGCATCAAGGAGCAAGATAATTAGCAGAATCCCAAAAATAAAGTCCCACATTGTCATAGGGCCATAATACCACTCCCGGCTCACGATGCGCGGCTGATTTAAAAACAGGTATATCCCGATTGTCGCGCTGATGGCCGCCGGGAGAAGTCCGGTCAATTCGTTTTTCCTGGGCGACCAGCGTTTCGCAGTGGGATAGATCAAGAACGTCAAGGTCATCAGCGTCATTAGGTGGATAAAACGCTGGGAATATGCCTCGAACGTCCCGAAATAGCCAGTATACAGGTGGAAGAGGCTGATCCCCACCGAGATGCTGCCGATAACGATTTTGAGGACTTTTCTCAATACATCTGTAGAATCGCTGTGCTGAGCTTCGGGCAAACCATAACCTCCTCTTAACTCTCCCAGCAGGGATCTGCTTCGGAATTAGCTTAACATTTGCAGGGGCGCAATTCATTGCGCCCTTTAAGAAGGGCGTGACAAATCACGCCCCTACGAATGGTTGTGTGCCTCCCCGGTAACAGAGAGGCACACAATGTAGACGGGATTCCCGTGTGCTGATAAAAGGGATTGATTACTTCAAACAACCCCTTTCACGGTAAAATTTCTCGGCAGCCTTATGGAAAGGCAAAGGCATGCCCTTGCACATTCCTTCAGGTTTGAAATTGGACAGGGCCACATGGTGCTTGGCATACTTGTCCGCTCCTTCCCAGAGGGCAGTGAGGATGGCTTCCACCACCTCGTCCGGGACATCCTTGTTGATCACTGCCATGCCGGAGTCCGTGGGGCAAAGCACGTCCTCAGTGATTCCGGTGTACGTGTTGGCAGGGATGACAGCTCTCCCGAAGCCAAACTTCTTGTGCATGTAATCCATCTCGGCCTTGCTGAACTTAAGGATCTTCATCGGGCGAGACGAGGTGAGATCCAGAGCCCACCCGATCTTCCGCGTGCCCACCGACAGGATGCCGTCGGCATGTCCGTCCTTGACAAGGTTCACCGCATCAGGCCATGGCACGAAGTTCATCTTGCCGCCCAATTTCTTGGACACATCGTCCCACGTGGTGTCATGATACAGGAACATATTGCGCCACATGAGCTCCGTAACGTTCCCGGGATAAAGGGTGCAGAACCTGCCCGGAACCTTTTTTTCGAACACCTCTTCCAGGGTATCAGCCGGAAAGTCCTTTCGAACCATTGCTGCATAATATAAAGTGTCTTGAGTAGTATAAAGGGAGCGGATGTTCTCGAACGGCTTCTCATACGGGGCCTTCACCGCAGCGGCAAGGTTTGCAACGGAAATGGCGGTGCTGCCGATATCCAGCTCTCTCTTTTCCGTTCGAGGAAGGTTTCCTACCCATCCTCCCGGCACCACTGTAATGTCGATCCTGGGGTACATATCTTTAGTGACCTTCGCCATACCGATCATCACCACGAATCCCACGCCTCCAATGGCTCCACCTCCGGCCTTGAGCACGGCGCTGATCTTCTTAGGGTCCGCTGCGAATGAAGTTCCCACAAGACTTAGCGTTAAGCTGAGTATGATCACTAGATTAAGCCAACTTTTTGAAGACTTTAGTCTCATTTTTGTACCTCCTTTATAATCATAATCCATTAAAAATTATCCAAAAGTCCGCCTTCACCATCAATTATATGTCTTTACTTTACACATCCCTCCTTTCCCAGTGGAATTTCTCATTCCAATTATATCCATGATAGATCATTATAAAGCCTTCACCCAACTCATATACTCCATCTTCGATTCACACTTGCGCCTTATATAATAAATAATAATTTCGGAAAATCAAGTATTTTTTGCTTCTGGGTCTTTCAAAATGTCTAAATCTAGCATTGTAAGAAAAAATTAAAGGATTTTTTCTTATAATCATAATTGGAAAGTGTAGTTGCAGTGTTATAAATTAGATTTGATGCTTTCTAATTCTTAACTGGAATTTGAAACCGTGTCTGGGGTCCATCCCGTCGAACGGCTGGAGACGAATTGTTAAAATAGACAGAATAAGGAGCCTCATTGGACGAACTCGTTAATCTAAGTATTGAAGCGATGCGTACCGGGCCATCAGCTTGCGCTTGCCGCCGCGGGCAAAGTAAACCGTGAGCTTCAAATCCGCATCGTTACCCTCGCTGCCAATGATCCACCCCACGCCAAAGGTGGCATGGAACACCCGCTTCCCCAGCGGAACCGATAAATTTGGCGCCCTGGAATGGGAGACGGCTGAATCCGGGTCAGGGGTTTGCTCGCTGTCCACGATTTGCATTAAACTGGGCGGTATATCATCGAGAAATTCGGAAGGGGGGCGGTAGCGGGTTGGACCCATCACCCGCCGGTAGCGGGCCCGTGTCAGATAAAGCCGATCCTTGGCCCTAGTCATGCCCACATAACAAAGCCTTCTCTCCTCTTCCAGCTCATCCTCGTGATCCATGGACTGGTAATGAGGGATGAACCCCTGTTCCATCCCGGTTATGATAACCACCTTAAATTCCAATCCCTTTGCGTTATGGAGAGTCATGAGGCAGACGCTGCCCTCTTCTCCCTGATATCCGTCAATGTCACTTAGCAGCGAAATGCGGTCCAGAAATTGCCGCAAATCGCCTCCTTGCCGCTCCTGGAACTCCTCGGCAGCGGCGCAAAACTCGTTCAGGTTATCAAGGCGCGCCTTTGCCTCAGGCCCGGCCTCTTCTTTCAGGCGCCTCTCATAACCGGATCGATCCAGTGCTTCCCGGGCCAACTGGGCCAGTCCCAGCACACTCGCCCGCTCCTGAAGGGATTTCGCCAGACCAAGGAAATCCCTGACTTTTCGGGATGCGCCAGGGCCTAAAAGGCCCGCCTGGGCCGCCTCCCGCAGGGCCTCCATGAGAGTCAGCCCCCGGGCCGCCGCAATCTCCTCCGCCCTCTGGAGCGTGATCTTGCCTATGCCGCGGGGCGGCTCATTGATGATCCGCCGCAGGCTCACCCCGTCTTCCGGATTGGCCAGAATTCTCAGATATGCAATCAGGTCCTTGATCTCTTTGCGCTGGTAAAATCGGATTCCTCCCACCACGACATGGGGGACGCGCATCTCTGAAAAGACCTCCTCAAAGGCCCGGGATTGTGCATTGGTTCGGTAAAAGATCGCCACATCGCCGTATTTCAGGCCGTCTTCGGCTCGCAGTCGGTTGATCTCCTCCACCACATACCTGACCTCATCTTGCTCATCGGCAGCCACGTAGTGGATCAAGGGCTCTCCCGGCTCCCGGTGGGTCCAGAGCCTCTTGTCCTTTCTGTCAATGTTTTGGCTGACAACCCCATGGGCGCCCGCCAGAATGTTCCTGGTTGACCTGTAATTGCGCTCCAGGCGTATAACCAGGGCGCCCGGGTGATCGGATTCGAAATCGAGGATATTCCTCAGATCGGCCCCGCGCCACCGGTAAATGGACTGGTCGTCATCTCCCACAACAAATATATTTCCATGCTGGCCGGTGAGCATTTGCAAGAGAATATACTGCACCCGGTTGGTGTCCTGATACTCGTCCACGAGAACATAAAGATACCGCTGGCGACAGCGGGCCAAAACATCGGGTTCCCTCCGAAGCAGCAGGACAGTCTCCAGTATCAAGTCGCCGAAATCCATGGCGTTGTTTGCCGCCAGCTCCTGCTGGTACAGAGCATACAGGTCGGCTATTTTGTGCTCATGAATATCGTATTCCTCCTGGTGGGCGAAACTATCGGCGTCGATGCCGGCGTTTTTTGCCTGCTCAATTCTCCACCTTACCAATCTTGGAGGTAGCCTCTGGGAATCGAAATTGAGCTTCTTCAGGCAGGCATTAAGGAGGCTCATCTGGTCCGCCTCATCGTAAACCACAAAGTCCGAGCGCCGGCCTAGCCTGGAAAGCTCCCGCCGTAAGATTCGCAGACAGACCGAATGGAACGTCCCCACGGTCACATCCCGACCGCGTTCCCCCACCACCCTGATGACTCTATCGGCGATTTCGCCGGCCGCCTTGTTGGTGAAGGTAACGGCCAGGATGTTCCACGGGGCCACGCCTTTCTGGTCGATGAGGTAGGCGATGCGATATGTCAGGGCGCGCGTTTTGCCGCTGCCCGCGCCAGCCAAAAGCAGCAGTGGGCCATGCGTGGCACATACCGCTTTTATTTGTTCGGCATTGAGATCAGCCAGCCACTCAGGCCTTTGTGAGAACTGGCCTGGAGATGATAAATCAGCTCTCATTCCACCGTAACGCTCTTGGCAAGATTGCGTGGTTGATCCACATCGGTGCCATTCAGATCGGCTATGTGATAAGCAATCAACTGCAAGGGAACCGTGAGGATGATGGGACTAAGCAGCTGATTATTGACGGGGATGGGGATTATGGTATTAACTTTGCCTTCCAGGTCTTTGTCCCCTTCATTGACAACCGCGATGATCTTTCCACGCCTGGCCAAGACTTCTTCGATATTACTTACCACCTTCGAGTAGGTGGAGTTGCGGGTGGCCAGCACGACGGTGGGGACATCCTCGTCGATGAGGGCGATGGGGCCGTGCTTCATTTCGCCGGCCGGGTAACCCTCGGCATGGATGTAAGAAATTTCTTTGAGCTTCAGGGCACCTTCCAAGGCGATGGGGTAATTGATGCCCCTGCCGAGGTAAAGAAAATTATTAAAGTGCATGTAATTCCGCGCTACCTCCCGAATGCTTGAGCTCGCCTCCAGGATGCTCTCCACCTGATGGGGGATCAATATCAGCTCCTGGATCAGCCGATGGGAAGTCTCCTTATCCAGCTTGCCCTGGACTTGGCCAAGATATATGGCCAGAAGATAAAGGACGGTCAGCTGAGTGACGAACGCTTTGGTGGAGGCCACACCAATCTCGGGGCCCGCGTGAGTATATATGACATCTCTACAACCGCGAACGAGACTGCTCTCCACCACGTTGCTGATGGCTAGCGTGTGAGCTTGCTTTGTCCCCCCTTCCCGCATACCAGCAAGAGTATCCGCTGTCTCCCCAGATTGGCTGATGAGAATCAGAAGGGTGTCGGGACCGATGATGGGGTCCCTGTACCGAAACTCTGAGGCCAAATCCACTTCCACCGGTATCCGGCAGAGTTGCTCGATGATGAATTTTCCCACCAGGGCCGCGTGGTACGACGTGCCGCAGGCTATTATTGCAACGTGGCGAAAGGCAGCCAAATCCCCGGGCGTCAGCGAGAAATGCTCCCACGCCACCTCTCCTGTCTCCGGCACCACGCGGCCACGGAATGTATCGATTATCGCCCGCGGCTGTTCGAAAATCTCCTTTTGCATGAAGTGCTTGAAGCCGCCCTTTTCGGCCATGACAGGGCTCCAGTGAATCCATCGCTCCTTTTTATGGATTTCCTGACCTGCCAGGTTGAGGAATTTAACCTCATCGGGCGCAAGGATGGCCATCTCTCCATCATCCAGAAAGACCATACGCCTTGTGTGATCCAGCACTGCCGGAACGTCAGAAGCAATAAAGTGGCCCTCATCCCCAAGCCCAACGATGAGGGGGCTCTCCTTGCGCGCTCCGATCAGGATGCCGGGCTCCTTCCGGCACATTACCCCGAGGGCATATGAGCCCTGCACACGCCTCAAAGCCGAATGAACGGCCTCTACAAATCCTTGGCCCTGAAAGAGATTATTCTGTATCATGTGGGATAGCACTTCCGTGTCCGTCTCGGACTTGAAGGTGTGCCCGGCAGCCTTAAGCTCTTCCTTGAGCGTAAGGTAATTCTCTATGATGCCGTTATGCACAACCACCACATCGCCCGCCCGATGAGGATGGGCGTTGATCTCCGAAGGCCTGCCGTGAGTGGCCCATCGGGTGTGGCCCAATCCTACCTTTCCTTTCAGGGAATCCTTGGCTATAAGGGCCTCAAGTTTTTGGAGCTTCCCGAGGCTGCGCCGAATCTCAAAGCCGTTCTCCGAAAGCAGCGCAATGCCCGCCGAGTCGTATCCTCGATACTCAAGCCTCTTCAAGCACGCCAGGATCACATGATGAGTGATCTCACGGGGCCCGATGTATCCCACAATTCCGCACATGGCTCACTCCCACTATGTTGCCAGACACTATTCCTTTTTCCGGCGTGACCACCCCTTCACCCCGCGCCCCTTCAGGTTTACCTGGCGAGCCCGTGCCACAGCAAGGTTGTTGGGTGGGACATCCTCGGTGATGGTGGAGCCGGCTCCGATAACGGTGTTATTGCCGATGCTCACCGGTGCTACAAACTGAACGTCGCTTCCTACGAAAACATTGTCTCCGATGGTGGTGATGTGTTTTTTCACGCCATCGTAATTGCAGGTGATGGTCCCGCAGCCCACGTTCACTCCCTGGCCAATGACCGAATCGCCCAGATAGGTCAAATGATTTGCCTTGGTTCCGGGTCCCAGACGGCTTTTCTTGACCTCCACGAAGTTGCCCACCCTCACATCGCGGCACAACCGGGAGCCGGGGCGAAGATGAGCGAAAGGCCCAACCTGGACGCCGTCCTCAATTGTGCAATCGGTTATAACGCAGGAGGTCTTTATAACCACGCCGCTGCCAATGTGGGTATCCACGATTCGGCAGCCAGGATGGATCTGGCATCCCTTGCCGATGACGGTACGCCCTTCTATGTAGCAGTTTGGATAAATAATGGTATCTCTTCCAATTCGTACGATTCGATGAATATATGTGATGGCTGGATCGAGTATGGTGACACCCGCAAGCATCAGCTCATTCATCACGCGGGTACGGGCCACTCGGTCCACCTCCGCCAGATCGACCCGGGTGTTGATGCCTCTAACTTCCATGAAGTCTTCTACACAAGTGGTGGCCAACTTGCCCCTCTCCCCTGCCAGGGTGGCCAGGTCGGTCAGGTAGCATTCCCCCTGGGCGTTTTCCCGGCCAAGCATGGGCAGGAACCGCCGCAGAAAGGACGCTTTAAAAGTGTAGATGCCGGTATTGATCTCCCGGAGTTCCCGTTCTTTTTCTGAAGCATCCTTCTCTTCCACAATAAGTATCATTCGCCCTTCTGTGTCCCTGACAATGCGGCCATATGAGGCCGGGTTGTCCGCCACCGCAGTAAGAACTGTCATTTCAGCCCCGGATTCCCGGTGGACGGATAGGACCTGTTCCGCCATCCTGCGGGTTAGAAGGGGGATATCGCCCGAGAGGACCAGCACATCGCCACGGAAGCCCTTGAGCGCTTCCAGAGCGCACAGCACGGCATGTCCAGTCCCATTTTGCGGCTTCTGAACAACGAAATCCTGGTCGGGGAATGCTTCCTGCACGCGCTCGGCCTGGTGCCCGATCACTACCAGAGTACGCCGTGGCTTAAGCTCGTGTGCCACCCGCAGAACCGGCGCTAGCATGGGCTCTCCGCATACCGGGTGAAGCACCTTAACCAGCCCGGAGCACATGCGTGTCCCCTTGCCAGCCGCCAGGATCACCGCCACCGGTTTGCCCATGATCCCTCCTTGCTAGGGTCCATGATAAATTTTGATCGAGTTATCGTTATATACATATCTTTAAAAGACCGCTCGGCCCAACATTAATAACATTATAATACTTAATTTTTTCATGAACTAATATAATCTGAGAGTTATATTAACTTCAATAAAGCCAAGAGTCAATCCATTCTTTTTGATTGAAAGATTATTGAAATTTCTTTAGTATTTTAATAAATCCTGATTTGTAATGTAATATATTTAAAAATGTAATATTAATAATAATTTATTTAAAGCGACTAATATGACTATCGATAGATCGAATCAACGCCAAGCGTCATTTTTGCCCTGGGTTAATTTCAATAAATCTTTTAATATAGGCCCTATTGTATTTTGGCCATTTTACAGAGAAGGTGAAGCAAGAATTGAGAGTCATGAAATCTATGAACATCTGAAGAAACTTTTTTCCTCTTATGTTGATTTTAAAGGTAGACCAGTTGATACTTTAACAATCTGCTCTTATAACACGGATGACTTTCATCGTTTGGATATTAGTGAATATAATATCTTACAAAACGCAGTTGATGCCATAATATTTGCCACTATAGCTCCCAATACAAAAAATGGTGTTTGCAATAACAATAGAACCATGGGTTCACCTAGTGCTAATATTTTTGAGCTTTTAACGCATACTTTTAATCTTCACCAAGATTATATCGGTTGGGTAACTGGCACTAATATTCATGGTGGTTGGACAATAGGCAAAATTGCTTTTACTAAGCCATTCGCCACAGGCGGTCTATTCACAAACCCTAATGAAGAGATTTTAAGGGGTCTCCATGATTGCTTTGCACCCGATTTTCCAAAAGATATTCGCGAACGTATTTTTAGGAGTCTGGAATGGTTTCGATTCGCTCATATAGAAGGAAATCAGGTTTCAGATTTTTCTAAAGTAGTTATGATGATCCTGCGGCATTGCGGATGGGCGATCCAGATCAATATACCTGTGACGGAGATTACTCTACATGTTTCAAGTCTCGTTAAAAAACTATTTTATCAAGATGAAAGCGCTTATTGTTGCTTTATCGACCGTGGTGGTATGTCTATCCAAATCATTCGATATTCGCGAGGATAACCATTCAATGAAAAAGAAGAGAAAAGATCTATGTTTAAAGTATATCCCGTTCACAAGAACTTTATTGATCTGTGGCCTTGTTTTCGTTTTTTTATATGGTCGTATATTCGCGTGCCATGCCTTTCCCATCGAAGAAAAAAATGTTACCCAGCGGCTTTCCATATCATTTGTGACAGATATGGAAAGGACACTGAGTGAAGGGGCAGCGCGAGAGATCCAATCCCTTCAGCCACAAACATCATCCCTTTTTGAACGAGAACCTTTGGGGTTTGATTTCAAAACTATCGACCGTTTGTGGCATTGGGTCCTGACCCTCCCCTTCAGGTTCCCTACCCTGATAGGGCGTGTTGTGGAACACAGCCGTCTTCTCGGTTTTGCAGGCTCTCTTGTTGTATTGACCTTCCTTTTGGCTGTCGTATATAGCATGATTGGCCAGAAAAAGATCCTCCTGAGTTTGGAGCAGGCTGCGCAGCCTTTACGCAGTCTCTTGCCAGGGGGATTTTACCCTTATGCTATTGCGTTACTCAAGATTATTGTGGCCTCACTCATGCCTTTAATTCTTTTCGGGCTCTATAGCCTGATTTACGCCTTTATCTATTATAGGTCTCCATGGTTCTTGCTGACGGGAAAGCTTCTGAAGCTCTGGGCACTGGGAGCACTGCTGATAAACTTGCTGCGGGAAGTTCTGACGCGTGATCTCTTCATGATACCCTCGTATTATGGGCTTTCCATCTTTCGTGCGGTCTGGATCACCATTTTATACATTCTTTTCAGTATTGGCGTTTTTTTGGGCGCCAAGGCATTCCAAATGCCCGATGAATTTCTTGCGCTGTTAAAATTTCTTCTTTCGCTGTCTATCGTATGTATGCTCTTGATTCTCTTACTAAAGAAAAAGGCCATTCTATCCATTCTGCCGAAACTGCCGTACCGCAGCTACCAATTGTTTCTCAGAGGATTGGAGCGATTTTATAAGCCGGCTATTTTTTTCACTTTCCTTACAGGCCTTTTGTGGAGCCTGGGTTACAAGACTCTGAGTAATATACTCTGGAAGAAGACTTGGGCTATCGCAGGTGCATTCTTGGGCATCATCCTTTGTTACCACCTCCTTCAGAGTTGGCTTCGGAAATGGATTGAGAAAAAAGACATCACGGATGAAGCGGCTCGATTTTTTTACCGCGCCATCCACTCTCTTCTCGTTTATGCTGCTGTTATGGCTGTCGCTCTAACCAGCTTGAGTCTTCTTGGACTATTCCTTCCTCTGCAGCGCCTCATGGCTTTTCCGTTGATTAATATAGGTCAGACATCTCTTACTTTGTGGACATTCCTGAAGGCGGCGTTTATTCTTCTTGCCTTTATCCTGGTCTCTCGCCTTTTTCGTGCCTGGCTGGATTATAAAATCTACCCTTCTGCAGGTGTCGAAGAAGGGCTGGCCTATGCAATTAACACCTTTATCAACTACTTTCTTCTTGTTATCGGTTTCCTGTTTTCTCTAAGTACTGTTGGGCTGGATCTGCGGGTACTTGTGGTTTTTGCCGGAGCGGCAGGTATTGGGATTGGTTTTGGCCTGCAAAATACGGCTGCCAATCTAACCAGCGGATTCAGCCTTGTTTTTGGCGGTCGAATCCGGAAAGGAGACTGGATTCAGGTGGGGAATACGCTCGGATCGGTAAAAGAGGTGGGCCTTGGAGCAACCAAGGTGCGGACCCGCGATAATCTTGAATACCTCATACCTAACTCGCAATTAACCTCCAATACGATCATCAATTATTCCTTATCCGATCCCCTGATACGAATATACATTCCAGTGGGGGTCTCATATAGCTCAAATCCAAAGGAAGTTGAAAGAATACTCCTTGACGTCGCAGCCAGAAATTCAAACCTCAACAAACAAAAACAACCTGAAGTGTGGTTTTCGGAATATGCCGACAGCTCCTTGAACTTTAAATTGCTTGTATGGATCGATGTGCGCGAAGTTATTGAGGCTCGTGTGCGCAGTGAACTTTACTTTACTATTTTCCAGGCCTTCCAAGATTCCGGAATATCCATCCCCTTCCCCCAGAGGGACCTTCACATTCGCTCTGGCCCTTCTTGGCCAGATAGGGGGAGACGAGGTTTCAGAAAATGATCTTATATACCATAATTCCATTATGAAGCTTAATAGGATTACTCATCTCATCGTAGCTGATTTGGTCTTTTGGGAAAGTTTAATGAGATTACTATTTGAACATAGATGTATCGGTGATAAAGTACGGTCATTCTCCCAATCCATTGGGATTAAAGAGGATCAAGCAATTCGGATGTTTCCGGGATACGATTTCGATAGGGTGCACGAAGCTCTTGGTTGGATTATACAACAGACTTAGAAATATCACTATAACCTATACGATAAATCTAAAACTGCCAAAGAATTATCTGGCAGCAGGAAAAACATTGTAATTAAAAAAAAAGAACTGTTATTTCTTACTGAATTATTATCCTCTGGAGCGGCGGGAGCTTTTCCGGGCTACCCGGAGTCGTACCATGGAGCGCGCCATGGCGGCCTGGGCTCTTGGTACATCGATATCCTCGACCTCCTTGCGGGCAAGACGCTCCTCTGCCCGCGTGCGGGCCTCATCCGCACGGGCCAGATCGATTTCCCCCGCCATCTCTGCTGTCTCCACCATAATGGTTACGCGTTGAGGAAGTACCTCGGCAAATCCCCAGGAGACAGCCATGAACCGATCCTCTCCGCCCACTCGATATCTGATCTCGCCGAACTTAAGGAGTGTGAGAAAGGGCGTGTGGCCTGGCAGCACTCCGAACTCCCCCTCCACACCGGGGGCGGTTACCATTTCCACCTGTTCGCTGACCACCAATCGATCAGGGGTGACTATCTCCAGGAGCAAGGTATTGGCCATGGAACTCCTCTCAGGCCGCCTTTTCAGTCAGGCGCTGGGCCTTCTGCCTGGCTTCCTCAATTGTCCCAACCATGTAGAAAGCCTGTTCGGGCAGATCGTCATGCTTGCCCTCGATGATCTCTTTGAACCCTCTGATGGTATCCTCCAGCTTGACATAAACGCCAGGGGTGCCGGTAAACTCCTGGGCCACGAAGAAGGGCTGACTGAGGAAGCGCTGGATTTTTCGTGCGCGGGCCACAACAATCTTGTCCTCCTCGCTGAGCTCTTCCATCCCCAGAATGGCGATGATGTCCTGTAGGTCCTTATAACGCTGGAGAATAGCCTGAATCTCGCGGGCGACTGTATAATGCTCCTCACCCACCACCTGCGGGTCCAGAATGCGAGAGGTTGAGTCAAGCGGGTCCACTGCGGGATATATTCCAAGCTCCGCGATCTGCCGCGAGAGCACCGTGGTGGCGTCCAAGTGGGCGAAGGTCGTTGCCGGGGCCGGGTCAGTCAGGTAGTCGGCGGGCCCGTAGATGGACTGGACCTCCTCTGGGCAGACGAAGTAGTCGGTAGGCGACGGATAAGGTCCCTTCTGCCCTTCCTTTTTTATACCAAGCCGAATCATCCCCAGCCTCGGCAGCCGACGGATATCACTAATCTTATCAATCGGACTCATACCTCACCTCCTTCTCACCCATTCATCCTAACTCCACTGCTTCCTACTTCCTCTTCTCCTCTATTTCTTGAATTGAGGGAGTTGGCAGCCGTCCCAGCCGTGTTTCATGGTTAGGTGCGCAGCGCACTCGGTTTGGAGGCTCTCCTCTGTCGCCCCCATCTGGCTGAATGGGGCGACGAGTTCGCCTTGGTGGCGTAGCTCCACGATATGGTCGTCAGGATGATCGAGGGTAAATCCCCAGAGGGCAAATTCACCTAAACCTTTAACCTGAACCTCAGTCGCCATTGCATCACCTCCTGTATTGGCCAGACCTAGTTAGTTTCTTCATGTCCCTCTCTTTCATTGTCTACTCCTTTCGCCTTTAACAATATGGCCTCGGCTTCTTTCAGTGCTGCGTTGGTATCAAACAGGCTCTCCTGGGCTGCGGCGTGAGCTGCCCGCAGCGGGCTGAACTTCCGGTGCTTCTTAATGATGTCGGTGAGATTGAGTGTCGAGTACTTCTGGGTCGTCTTTACATCGGTGTGCCCCATTATCTCCTGGAGGGAGCGCAGGTCCCCACCCTCCACCAGGTAGTTTTTGCCGAACGCGTGGCGGATGCGGTGTGGGCCTAGCTTCGGCCCCTTGATGCCTGCTTTCTCCCTATGTTGACGTACTATGCTATAGCTACCGAAACTGGTGCTTTGGCCCTTGTGGCCGTGAAACACGTGAT
>CAZTAS010000090.1:0-23100 GCA_964611635.1 uncultured Thermodesulfobacteriota bacterium | reverse complement strand
ATAAGTATGAGGAAATGCCCCTCTTTGAATTTACACAAAAAGATTGACATTACCTCCAAACCAACCTTTGAGCTTACTTTTTGAGTTGATGTGTGCTATATCCTTGCACAGGAGTGGACAATGGACAAGGGGAAATTACACTATGGGTGGGTGATTGTTCTTACAGGCCTTTTAGTGACTGCTGGGGCCCACGGGTTTGGCCGGATGTCCTACACCCTCATCCTGCCAGCCATGAAGGATGGGCTACACCTGAATTATACCCAGCTGGGTCTTCTGGGCACAGGCAACTTTATTGGGTATCTGCTCATGGCCATAGCGGGCGGTTTCCTGGCTGCCCGCTTCGGGACAAGGATAGTTATCACTCTGGCACTGGTGCTAATGGCTGCCACCATGGTTCTGACCGGAGTGGCCCAGGGCTTTGGTTTCGCCTTCGTTATGAGGCTTTCGACCGGCCTGGGCAATGGTGCTGCTTACGTTCCGGCCATGGCACTGGCCTCGGCGTGGTTTGCTCCAAAGCGCAGGGGATTTGCCACCGGAATAGTCTCTGCCGGCATCGGCAGTGGCACCATGATAGCAGGATTGATGGTGCCCCTGATCCTCAAGGCATATGGCAGTGAAGGGTGGCGATTCGCCTGGTATTACCTGGGGGCATTGCTGCTGGTCATCGCCACTGCGGCAGGCTTCCTTATCCGCAGCCGGCCGGAGGAAGTGGGGCTCAACCAGGTCGGGCAAACAAAGAATGAATCCATACAAAGCATGCCTCAAACGGCAGTTGCTGCCCTGGAGTGGGGCAGAATCTGGAGGGTAGGTGCGGTCTGGTACATGGGTCTGGTCTACCTCATGTATGGCTTCTCTTACATCATTTACATAACCTTTTTTGCCGCATACCTGGTCAAGGAGGTGGGCCTTTCCCACGGAGAGGCCGGAGGGCTCTGGGCCCTAGTGGGAGGACTGAGCATCTTCTGCGGTGTAATCTGGGGAGGAATTTCCGATAAGGTGGGCCGCGGAAAAGGCGCTGCCTTGGCCTACCTGGTTCTGGCCCTCTCATATCTCATTTTTGCTCTCATCCGTAATTACATTGGATTTTATCTCTCTGCTTTTATCTTCGGCCTCACTGCCTGGAGCATCCCCACCATCATGGCCGCTGCCGCAGGTGACCTCGTGGGTTCCAGGCTGGCGCCGGCCGGGCTTGGCTTCATCACCCTTTTCTTCGGTATGGGACAGGCCCTGGGGCCGGGAGTCGCTGGGTATATTGCTGACATAACCCTTTCTTTTACCAAGCCTTTTTTTCTGGCCGCTGCAATCTCATTGTTGGGCAGTTTGCTCTCCTTGCGCCTGAGACAAAACCCGAAGGAAGCGAGAGAGTGATCAAGCGAAATACCAGGCAGGACGTTTTGCGCCCGGAAGAGAATAGAAAACGGAAGAGATTGTGCTAAACCTTGAAAAATTTCCATTGAGAAGCCCTCATCTTTTTAGCGGGAGCCTGCCATAGTCGATAACAGGTAGATGCAAAAAGAGGAAATAAGAAAACAAATTTGGAATTTGATGGAAGAAATGGATATTGCAAGGTTCCCGAGGCCCGTGCATGGGAGAATCCCCAATTTTGAAGGAGCAGCCAAGGCCTCAGAAAAGCTCCAGGAGCTTCCCGCATGGGAAAAAGCCAGAGTAATAAAAGCGAATCCAGACTCCCCTCAAAGACCAGTGAGAAGACTTGCACTTCAAGCAGGGAAAGTAGTTTACATGGCAGTTCCAAGGCTAAGGGAAGAAAGATGTTTTTTAGAACTTGACCCGAAAAAATTAAGGGGAAGAGAAGACCAGGCATCATCAATAAAAGGTGCGTTCAGGTATGGGAGGCTGGTTGATCCAGGTGAGATGAGGAATGTGGACCTCATGGTAGCCGGGTCTGTGGCCGTTAACCAAGAGGGTGCAAGGGTGGGAAAAGGCGGAGGGTATTCGGATCTGGAGTATGGCATTGGGAGGGAATTCGGGATTATTGATGAACGTACAAAGACTCTTACAACGGTTCATCCTGTTCAAGTTATCACTTGTCAAATACAAATGCTGAAACATGATTTTCCACTGGACTACATACTCACACCGGAGGGGGTTACTGAGACATGGCATAAGCATCCAAAACCAGAAGGTATTTACTGGGACGAGCTTGATGAGGAGAAAATCCGGGCAATACCCCTCCTCAGGAGACTGAATAGACAAAAATGAATTTAATGTATGCCCATTTCAAACAGTTGCTGGTGTCAGTATCTTCTGCATAAGGAGGAAGGCAGATGCCTGTCAAGAAACTCTTGGCTGTGATAGGAAGCCCCCGAAAAGAGGGCAATAGTGCAACGCTGGCAAGACAGGTAGCCGCAGGCGCTGAGGCAACCGGAGCAGAAGTTGAAATCTTTTACCTTCACGAGATGAATATTCAGCCATGCACAGCTTGCGATGCATGCCGAGAGGAAATAGGTAAGGGTTGCGTGATAGATGATGACATGCGAACCCTCTATCCAAAAATCAGACAATCGGATGCCCTCGTGATTGCCAGTCCCATTTACTGGTTTACTGTGTCGGCCCAAATGAAATTGTTCATGGACCGATGGTATGCCTTTGGAGGCCCCGATGGATACTCTGCTTTTGACGGGAAGCGGATTGGGATCGTTTTGACCTATGGTGATGTCGATCCCTTCGTTTCGGGTGCGGTCAACGCACTGCGGACACTCCAGGATGCCTTCAATTATGTCGGGGCTAACATTGTGGGAATGGTCTATGGAAGCGCCTCGGAAGCCGGGGAGATAAAGAAAAATCGAAATCTTATGGAAAAAGCATATGCATTGGGGAAGCAGATCGGCTCTGAATATTTTCTTAATGCTGATTCTCCATAGAATGCAAATCCCCTTATGAGAGCTGCTTTATTATGAAAAGAGTGAGAAAGCAGGCAAAAACCATTCACATCGACACCGGGGCAGGAGGAAACACTCCCTTGATTGCACGGAAATTGGCGGAGAGATTTCTGGATAGGGAGGGCGGGATTTAGGCCCGTTGTCAGTAAATTCCTCATTAAGAATAACTTCCTGAAAGAGGTGATTGACACACATTACCAAAAGTTGTAGAATTTATCTCGTAATGAACATAAAACGGAAACGCTTCCTGATGCCGAGAGGTCCTATTTTTCGCGTAAAGGAGGCTTCTTATACGGAAACTTTATAAGACCCCAGACATCCTTGTTTATCAGAGGAAATTATTGGAGTTTCCAACATTTATAAACAACATGACGCCAACGTCTTAGGCCGGCTGGATGCCTATTACAGGGTCTTATACCGAAACCATATAATCCATAGTTAGGCGATGTAAGCTGACTGTAATAATAAGGAGGCAAAAGCATGAAAGTCCGTGAACTTCAGGAACATCTCAGCAAACTTGATCAAGAACTGGAAGTGCTGTGCTATAGCGAGGACGAAAGGTTTCTCATTGAAAAACGAGGTTTTATTTTGCTCGATATTTTGGCTGTTAGCACTGCCAACGCGGAACGACTTCGCCTTGAAGATGGAACACCATATTTAAAGTTTAAGCAGGGAACAGATTCAGTTGCAATGGCGACGCTGGAATTAACCTCGGACTTTTGAGCAAGCCTGATAAGAGATTAAGCCATGGACTTCATTGCAATTGATGTAGAGACAGCTAATGCCGATATGGCATCGATTTGCCAAATCGGTCTGGTAAAGTACGAAAATGGTATATTGTCAGATGAATGGAAAACCTACGTCGATCCAGAGGACTACTTCGATAGCATCAATATATCCATTCATGGGATAGACGAGTTTGTCGTTAAGCGTGCACCAACATTTCCAGAATTGGCCGATACGCTTCGTTCATATGTAGAGGGGAAAGTAGTTGTTTGCCACACACACTTTGATAGGTTGGCGATGCACCAAGCAGCCCAGCGGTATGGTGTTAGGACGCCGGAATGTATTTGGCTCGATTCGGCTCGGGTAGCTCGCCGCACATGGAAAGAATGCGCATGGAAAGGGTATGGCTTATATAACGTATGTAAAATAATCGGTTATAACTTCAGACACCATGATGCTCTGGAGGACGCGAAAGCAGCAGCGCATATCCTGGTTACAGCCATTAAAGAAAGTGGGCTGGACATAGACGGCTGGCTCAGGAGGGTACGACAGCCGATCGACCCAACAGCAGGCAGTTCTGCTGCCGCCATAAGGCGTGAAGGAAATCCAGAAGGCGCTCTTTATAGTGAGGTGCTTGTTTTTACTGGCGCCCTTGAAATACCACGTAGAGAAGCAGCCGATTTAGCCGCCACAGTTGGGTGCCAAGTGGCGTCCGGGGTCACAAAGAAGACGACGATGATAGTGGTAGGTGATCAGGACATTAAGAAGCTCGCGGGACATGAGAAGAGTTCTAAGCTCAGAAAGGCCGAAGAGCTAATTGAAAAAGGTATACCGATACGAATGCTTAAAGAAAGCGATTTCAAAGAACTGGTCCGGATGTACAATGAAATCGCATAACAATCACATCCAGCGGACATCAAATTGCGGCGCTCCTCATTCCTCATCGCTCTGCTTTCTGTTGCCACTGATGTGAGACGTTAACACTTTCAATCCCTAATTTTCAACGACCCAACATAGTTCTCTTTATTGACTTGTGAAACAGCCGATAGACACTTGACTTGACAGTGTCTGAAAGATCAAATCCCGATACCTGATGGAATCTGCTGGCGTGATATTGACATAGAAAAAATGGTTACATGGACGGGCGGCGCGGCTGATGTGGGTCTTTATACTCACTTTCAAGGAGTAATTCTCACCCTCAAGGATCACATTCGGGGCAACATTTGTAGGTGTACTCCTCAGGCAAGCTTTCTTCCAGTGACAAGTAATTGACTGGCTCCACCGAAAGGTGTAAATATCATCTTGAACTAAACGACACTTCTCAGTCCTTGCGACCCAATCTGCCGTCATACTTTATCCCAAATTCTGAATGACCTCTTTAGTGCCAAGTGATCCAAGAATTTATCCTAATTCAATTGGTAAAGTCACCCTCCCTGATTAGGCGAACCATTACACCATCCAAATAGAGACTATCCCATGTTATGTTACCGTCCCGAGCGGGCCTACGACATAAAAGTTGGTTTTTAGCCGGACACTTGACAGAGCCCGGAAGGTCTAATATAATTTCCCTCAATGGTGCTGCCGGGAGAGAATCCCGGAGAATTGTAAGTATTTTGGAACCTTAACAAATCTTTAAAAAGGAGGGGAATATGGGAAAATGGAAAAAGGGATTCTAAGGAAACAAAGAATACTATGTGAGGAGGTGAAGTTGAAATGAAAAGAAACAGATTTTGGGTGATTCTCGGTAGCTTCAGTTTAATCCTAACATTGTTATTATCAATGCACGTAGGTTATGCCGCAGCGGGACCGGCCCAGAAACAAGCACAAAAGATTACCTGGATATTTGCCACAAACCCCGGACCGGCAGCCAACACTTGGACGTTCTATCCCTATCCACGTTTTCAAAAGCTACTGGAGCAAAGATCTGGAGGACGGCTCATCCTTGATACAAAGATGGGGCTGTTCCCACCGAGAGAGGTGGTGCACGCTGTAATCGCCGGACGGGTTGACATTGGCTGGGAGAGGATTCCTTGGCTGAGCGGCACCTTCCCACTCTGGGATCTCTGCCTTCCTTTCTTTTGGGACAACATCTACGAATATGAGGCATTTTTGAATGACCCCAGGATGGTGGAGATAGACAAGAAGACTTACGGCGAGAAAGGGCTGGTGAAAATTGCCGACATTGGCGTTGAAGCTCTTGACGGAATATTCACCAAAAAGCCACTCGCCACTTTGGCTGATTTTAAGGGGGTGAAAATCAGAACGGCCGGTTTAATACCAACCCTTGCCCTGAAGCTTATGGGCGCCTCCACCTTAACCATGCCCACCACGGAAATACTTGAAGCCTTGCAAAGGGGTACGGTGGATGCCATCCAGACCTCCCGCGGCTGGGGGCTGGGCTTCGGGCTACCGGATGTGTGCACTCACGTTAGCTACTGGAAGGTACAATCGGTATTCAGCGGTATGCTGATCGTTAACAAAGCCAAATTTGACGCTTTACCGCCTGACCTGCAAAAGATCCTTCTGGATACCGGCAGAGAGATGCAGGGACAAACTATTTTTGCCGCTAAGGTTGAGGAATATGAGGCAGAAGTGGGCGTTAAAGTCAGTCGGCTGAAAGAGATTCGACCGGATCAATCAGAAATAAACAAGGCGAGAGAACTCGTAAAACCAGTCATTGACAAGTGGCTTGAACGCGCCGGCCCTTATGGTAAGGAGGTTCTGGCGATAGCTGCCGAATATGCTGGCGGCGCCAAGATTATGCTTAAGAAATAGAGTGCCTCCGCGGTCAAGGTCTTTAGACGATGAGGCGAGTTGGTTACATTATAGAAAAAATAGCGAATATGGGTGGCTACTTCTCTGGGTGGCTGGTGCCGATCATGATGATCCTGGTTGCCGCGGAAGTCTTCATGAGGTATGTGATGCACCAGCCACTCATGGTGGCCGACGAGTTCAGCGCTTATATGCTCGTTGCCCTCTCCTACCTCGGCATGGCTTATACCTGGAAACAAAAAGGACATGTCCGTATCAGCCTGCTGGTGAGCCGGCTTCCGCCCCGAGTATCGAGCTGGATAAGGCTAATAGCGCTGATATTGGTCTTGATCTTTCTCATCGGGATTGATCAGGCAGGTTACAAAATGATCACGTATGCGCTCAAAATCAATCTGAGGTCTGGAACCTGGCTTACCTTCCCTTTGTTTTGGCCTCAATTAACGATATTTATCGGTTTTATCCTGCTTACCATGCTTCTAGTGGTTGATATAGCCCGAGCCATTGCCAAGATTCGCGGAGGTGAAAAAGTGGAGGAATAACCCAGTGAGTCTGGCATTAATGTCATTCATCCTTCTGGGTGGCCTGATAATTCTTTTAGCTTTTGGGGTTGAGATTGCACCGGCAATGGGGATTATGGCTGGGCTGGGACTACTCATTTTTGTTCATCAGCCTCTGGACTACTTTCCCCGTGCCGCTTTTGAAATTATGAACTCCTTCACCTTTACGGCAATCCCGCTTTTTGTCTTTATGGGGTCTATATATGCCAACACTGGCACGATCAGCCCCCTCTTCCGGGGAGCCGAGAAGATATTTGGCAATCTACCCGGAAGCGTGGCCTCAGCCGTCATCGTTGCCAACGCTATCTTTGGGGCTATCTCCGGCTCCAGCCTTGCGGCGGTAGCTACCTTCGGCAAGATTTGCTTCCCTGAGATGGAAAAGACGGGCTATGACGCCAAGCTGTCCCTCGGCGCAATAGCCATTTCAGGGACACTAAGTGTTCTCATTCCACCCAGCGTCATCCTGATTATTTACGGTGGCTGGCAGGATGTCTCTGTGGCCAGACTCTTCGCGGGTGGTATGATACCCGGAATAATGCTAGCCATGCTCTTCGTGATCACCGTGACGATTATGGTGATCCGCAATCCCAATCTGGCGCCAATAACACCAAAATTTACCCTACGAGAAAGACTAAAGGCCCTTATAGATTTACTGCCTTTTTTGGGGGTAATAGTCCTAGTATTGGGCACAATCTTTGGCGGGATTATGACCCCTACCGAGGCTGCATCCTTAGGTGCTCTCCTCAGCATTGTTCTCGCCGTAATTTATCGCCGAATGAGCTTCCGGGCGCTTATGGAAAGCATGTGGACAGCGGTAACCATAACCTCAATGATCGCCTTTCTCCTGTTTACGGCAAGGATGTTAGGACAAGTCTTTCAATATATCGGTCTGACCGACGCATTTTCGGCGTTTATGATAGGCCTACCCCTAGGCAAATATACCCTATTCGCCGTTATTTGCCTGATGTATATTATACTCGGGTGCTTTTTTGACGCATTGTCGATGCTGGTGCTGACCATTCCCTTTGTTGCCCCGATTATAAAGAATCTGGGCTTCGACTTTATTTGGTTCGGTGTCACCTACGTCGTGCTTGCTGAGATTGGCTTGGTTACTCCACCCTATGGTCTTAACCTTTTTGTCCTGAAAGGCGTTGTGCCCGATTATGAGATAACCACTATTTTTTGGGGAACCCTGCCTTTCTTGATTCCTACGATTATAATGGTGGTACTGCTGGTCATTTTCCCTGAGCTTGTCTTGTGGCTCCCCAGAATACTGTACTGAGAGATGGCAGCCAAAAAGGGATGGAAACAAGAACGCAAGCTTCGAAAGTCCCATCGCCTAATCTTATCATTGTTTGTAGAAGGTTCTGGAGGATCTGAAAACGGTCGCCGAAGTCATGGGCCAGCATTCCGTCAAAAAGGCTCTTGAGATCATCGAGAAGTGTATTTTGATGATCTCCAAGGGAGGATGGAATCCACCATGGTCATCCGGCTTTCCAATGCCCGGATTAAATTTGATCTTTGTTCGGTGCGGATCTGCCAGTTCTGTACGGTGGCCCCAACCCCGATGAAAGACGTTTATTTCAATGAAAAATAGGAGACCAAAGCCGGCCTCTCCTTTCCCAATCCCCACGAAGAATGGTTCCTGGGCTATCCCCATGAGATCCAGGACTTTATGGAAGCCACCGCTTTCGACCGTCAACCGCTCACTGGTTTAGACTTGGCTCTGTAGGTGATTGAGGTGCTATATGCCGGTTGCGTATCGCTGGAGGAAGGCCGTAAAATTTAATTAGAGCAGTAAAATCTCTTACGCCTTGATGCTTGCGCTCATTTGGAGGTATATTATGAAGAACGATCTTTTTTATATGCCGGTTGAAATTGGGAGTGTAGAATTTCGAAATCCCTTCATTGTCGCTTCCGGACCGACGGCCAAGCGGATCGATCAGCTCGAGCTGGCTGAAAAATGCGGCTGGGGGGCAGCATCGATCAAACAAGCTTTCAATCCCTTTCCCTACATAAATTATCAACCGCGCTACCGGTGGTTGAACAAAGAAAAGCTTCATATCTTTACGGCCGAATACCGTCTGGATATGGAACAAGGACTTCGCCTTATGGAAGAAGCCCGTAAGAAATGTAAGGAAATGGTGATTATCGCCAACTATTCTTACACTCAACCCGATCTGGAGGGATGGCAGGAAACGGCCCGGCGTTTCGAGGCCGCTGGTGCCCAGATCCTGGAACTCAACTTTTGTTGCCCCAACATGTCTTTCAGCGTTGACGTTTCCGACAAAGCCGTCAAAGAAAACCGGCTCTCCTCCGGAGCCAGCATGGGCCAGGATGAAAACGCCGTGCGCCTGGTGATTGAGGCGACCCGCAAAGTCACCAACCTCCCCATCATTGCCAAGATCACTCCGGAAGGAGGACGGATCGCCGAAGTATCCAAGGTGGCTTTTGAAGCGGGCGCCGATGCGGTCGCCGGCGTGGCCAACCGCCTGGGCATACCACCCATCGATATCCGAAACTACAAAAAACCCATCTACCATCTGCAGGGGGAAAATACCGTGGGGTGCCTCTCGGGCCCGTGGATCAAACCCCTTGCCCTGAGAGACGTTTTTGAAATCCGGAGACTGGTTGGCCCCGGACCCCATATCAACGGCACAGGTGGGGTGGCTTCCATGGAAGATGCCGTGGAAATGATGATGTGCGGGGCCGACTCGATCGGGATCTGCACCCAAACCATGCTTTCCGGTTTTGGATTTTTAGAAAAATGGATGAAATCTTTGAAAGAATACATGAGGGAGATGGGGTTTCGGACTGCCAGGGATATAAGGGACCTCCTCCTTTCTGAGATTAAATCAGCGGCTGAATTGACAGTATGGGCCGGTTACGCGCAGGTGGACCCCGAAAAATGCTCTTCCTGCGGGCTGTGCGTTGAAATCGGGCACTGCCACGCCATCATCCTTACAGACGCAGCCGCATCCATCAACCCGGAACTCTGCGAGGGCTGCTCCACCTGCATCGACATCTGTCCCAAGAAAGCGATAACCATGGTGGAAAAAAATAATTAAGGATGGGGAGTTTGGAAAAGGGGACGGTTCTATTTATTTCTTGTTTGACGGAAAGCCCGCCATGAAGTCCTCGATCATTAAACTTGTACAAGAACTTTTTATTTAACTGATGTTCCCTTGGTGATTTGCAGAAAATCTTAGGAAAAACAGTTAGTTAGATTAATATTATATAATAATATAGACATTATGTATGTGGACACTTCCTCCATCCATCACAATGAAAAAACTTACACTCGCCACCTTTTGCGTGAGTCTTATCGCGATGGTGGCAAGCTCAAGCACCGCACAATAGCAAACATATCAAAAGAGACTCCAAAAACAGAGGATAATTTGCTGATTTTGCAATATTAAAACAAACGTAAATCCCTACGCCAATTAGGGGATATTCGTTGCAATTCAAAGACAATATTCGACAATCTGTAAACTGAAGGGAGCGAGATTAAAATGAGCCTGGTTTCAATTTCCTTGACAACTTAATTGCATTGATTTAAATATTAAAGTTGTAATAGCCGAAGCTAACGGGAGGATAAAAATTATGGCGGAGAAAAAGAAAGTTCTCCTGATAGATGATGACCCAGATTTTGTCGAGATGTGTAAACTGGCACTCTCGAGAGCCGATTTTGATGTGCATGTTGCCTATGACGGTCAAGAAGGCCTTGAAAAAGCTAGGGAGGTGATACCAGACGCCATCGTATTGGATATCATGATGCCGGAAAAAGATGGTTTCAAAACTTGCGAAGAGATGCGCCAGGATCAAAAAATATCGGATATCCCCGTGCTTATGCTGACCGCAGTTGGAAAGCACTTTTCAACATCTCGATATTCACGCAGCGGTGGGCTGACCTTGGATTTTGAGGATTATCTGGATAAACCTGTAGAGCCTGAAGAACTGGTAAAAAAAGTAAAGTCACTTATCGCTCGTTAAGATTTATCGACCATCCCGTTGCACCTTCTTACACCTTTTCCTGATCGATAACATGGCATCTCATTGACATGTATTTTTGTCCGCAAGCGGTTAATCGCTGAAATTAATCAAACCGAATTGTAGATTTTTTACTAAAATAGAAAAAATGGTCGAAGACAAAATTCTCGAATTATTTCTTGCTGAGCCAGGCAAAATCGATACAACTTTCATCCGGGACCGCATTAGACCCATTCTTGAGATGGGAAATGATGGTATATTGATCTTGGACGAAAAAGGAAGAATAGAGTTTGCCAATAGAGCGGCCATAACTATCACGGGCTATCCCCTGGAAAAACTCAGCGGAAAAGATTGCAGTATTATTTTTAATGGCGATCAATATGAGAAGCTGAAAGACATTATCCACGATGAGAAGATCAGCGGCGATTTTTGCTGTCGATTCGATGCTGAAATAACTGATTCCAGCGGCAAGAGCTGCCCTTCGGAAGTAGACATAGCCAGAACCCAATACAGCAATGGAAAAGAACATACATATATCTTTTTACGCAACATCCTTCAGCGCAAGCGTTTCGAGAATGCCCTGCGGGAGGCCAATACATTTCTCGCCAATATAATCCAACATTCCGTTGATGGAATCATCGGCGCCGACATGAAAGGGAACATTATAATATTCAACGAAGGCGCCGAATACATGCTGGGTTACAAGTCGGAAGAAGTCATCGGCAAAGTTCATATAATAGACCTTTACCCGCCCGGGGTTGCCAAAGAAATGATGCGTTGGCTGAGAAGCGATAAACACGGCGGAAAGGGGAAACTCCAATCTTCCCAAACTATCTTGATAGACAAAGAGGGAAAGGAAATACCCGTTAACATATCCGCGGCAATCATTTATGATAATGAGGGGAACGAGAAGGCCAGCGTCGGCATTTTTACTGATCTGAGGCACCGCCTAAAAATGCAGAAAGAACTGGAGGAAACCCATCTTCAATTGCTTCAGTCGGAAAAAATGGCCAGCCTTGGAAAACTGGCAGCCGGAGTTGCTCATGAGATCAATAATCCCCTGGCAGGAATCCTTATGTATTCCATGATGATAAAAGAAGAAATGCAAGGCGACCACACTGTTCGGGAGGACCTGAATAAGATCATCGAACAAACTATGAAATGCAAAGAGATAGTAAAAGAGCTCCTTGAATTCGCGCGTCAATCTCCTCCGGCCAAAGAGAGAATAGATATTAATACCTCTTTGAGTCGGGCTATCTCTCTTTTAGAAAATCAAGCCCTCTTCCATAACATCAAGATAGAAAAAGATCTTGATCATTCATTGCCGTTAATTGATGGAGATGTGGGGAGGTTGAATCAAGTATTCACCAATATAATATTGAATGCTGCGGAGGCTATGGATGGCCGTGGGACCCTCACCATCAAATCTGATTATAATAAAGGATTGAACATAATAGAAATGAGAATCAGCGACACTGGATGCGGAATACCTGAAGAAAATTTGTCCCATATTTTCGAGCCCTTTTTTTCAACAAAAGGTGTTGGCAAAGGCACAGGGCTTGGACTGAGCACTTCTTACGGCATTATAAAAAAACATAGCGGTGAAATAAAAGTGGAAAGCAAAGTCGGCAAAGGCACAACTTTTATCATTCACCTTCCTGTGCCCAAAGAGGATGTAGATGGCGAAAAAGAAAATTCCATGCAGGATATCTGAGAGCATGATTCTGGTTCTTTTCAATAACAGTGTCCCATGAGGAATTAGGCTGCAATGTTACTTTTATTCTTGAAATTTTTATTGTTCCATGCTACCAACCTAATTTATGATTTAGGGTGCAACCGTGGAAACTATAACCATCACATTGAATGGGACCACCGTAAGTGCTCCTTTGGGAACTACCATTCTTCAACTCGCAAGAGAAGTGGGCATTTACATTCCTACCCTCTGCCATGATGATCATCTCAAGCCATACGGAGCCTGCCGATTATGCATTGTAGAAGATGAAAGCTCCGGCAGACTTTTTGCCTCTTGTGTTACCCCCATAGCTAAAGGCATGAATCTACGGACAGATTCACCACGAGTCATCAGGCACAAGAGAAACATCGTTCGCCTTATGATGGCCAGTCATCCCGAGTCTTGTATAATCTGCGAGAAAGGAAACCAATGCGAGCTCCGTAAAATCGCCGCCGATCTCGGCATAGGATTATCCAATCTGGATCCCATGCCCCAGCCCGTCACAATCATAGATGCTAACCCTTTTATGGTAAGAGATCTGAGCAAATGCATTCTATGTGCCAAATGCATAAGGGCAGATCATGAGCTGGTGGTTGAAGGTGCTATTGATTATTCCCATCGAGGCTTTGATGCCAAACCCGCGACCCTGGGCTTGATACCTCTTGAAAAATCAAATTGCACCTTTTGCGGAACATGTTTGATCATGTGCCCCACAGGAGCACTTTATGAAAAACGAAAACCCCATAGAGGCACTCCGACCTCCTGGACAACAACAACGTGCCCCTATTGCGGTTGCGGCTGCCCTATCACCATAGGTTCTCTGGATAATACCATCGCAGAATCATCTCCCAACCTCTCCGATTCATTGGACAGGGTCGCTCTTTGCGCTCGTGGACACTTTGGCATTGATTATGCGACCAGCAGCGAAAGGCTTAAAATGCCTATGGTCAGAAAAAATCATCATTGGGAAGAGGTGAGTTGGGATGAAGCGCTGGCCACCGCTGCTCAAATGATCATCAATACTGTCAAAAAAAGTGGTCCCGATACGGTAGCATTCGTTGGATCCGTACGATGCACCAATGAAGAGAATTATCTTTTGCAAAAGCTGGCAAGAGCCGTCGTTGGAACCAATAACATCGATACTGCGGCAAGATTTTGTGCTGCTCCTTATCTCATAGGCATGGAAAAAACATTGGGAAGCGCCGCCATGACGCATCCCCTTTCAAATATTGAAAAAGCTGATGTTTTATTGCTTATAAGTGCGTGTGCATCCCAATCTCATCCGGTGGCGGGCTATCATATCAAGCGGGCCGTCCAATATGGTCATGCAGAGCTTTTTGTGATCAATGCCGCTCCAGATGTAATCGACAAATTCGCCCGAAAGATTCTCAGACCAAAAGGAGGTGCAGAACCCGCTGTTCTGGGAGCACTGCTTTATTTGCTACTCAGCAAAGAAAAAAGCCTGAGATACAAATACAAAGAACTATGGAATAGCGTTAAGAAATTTCAGCCTGTTAAAGCTGAAAAACAAACAAGTTTATTATGGGAGCACCTTGAAGCCATAGCGGAAAAATTGGGTCAGGCCAAAAGTCCCGCCATTATATTTGGGGAAGGACTTATGCAAAATAATCTGGGAACACAATGTGCCAAGGCCATATCTTACATAGCTCTGCTGAGCGGGGCACTTAGTGAGGATGGGGCAGGCCTGTTTCCTTTGATCTCGGAATCCAATACTCAAGGAGCGTGGGACATGGGCGCCGCGCCCGAGAGATTGCCCGGCGCCATTTTCAATGACAAAGCAGCAATATCCATCATTGAAAATGAGTGGCACGTAAACCTTCAATCCAATAAGGGGCTGACCATAACCGAGATGATGCAAGCCGCAATGGAAGGCAAAATCAAAACCTTATTCGTAATGGGAGAAAATCTACTTTTGTCTTTCCCCAACTATCATTACGCCAAAAAATCATTATCATCTGTTGAGAACTTGATATTGATGGATGTTTTCCCCACCGAAATCATGGACCTCGCTCATATTGTGCTCCCGGGCGCTGTTTTTGCCGAAAAAGAAGGCTCTTTCACCAGCATGGACAGGAGGATACAAAAGGTCAATAAGGCTTTAGATCCTCCCGGAGATGCAAGGCCGGAATGGAGAATTATAATGGACTTGGCAATTCGCCTGGATGGTGCAAAGCAAATGAGCTTTGCATCACCAGAAGATGTTATGGCAGAAATATCTCGCCTGGTCAAAAACTACCAGTCCATCGACTACAAGCTCTTAGAAAAAGGTGGAGTTCCCTGGCCATGTCTGGAAAAGATCCCAGCGGGTTCTCCGATTTTATTCAAAAACGGATTGGCAAAAACCTCTGCTCCCGATCTGAAACTGAATCTTGACCCCATAGCAGATAAAGAAAATGGTAATTTTCATTTCTATTTGAATATCGCTCCATCACTATATAATTATGGGACTGGAACGAGGTCATCTCGCTCCGAAAGGCTGAAAAAAATTGAGCATACAAGAATAGTCATGATGAATCCCGATGATGCGGCAAAAAGAGAATTAAAGCATGGTGATGTAGCAGAACTGACTTCACCCCAAGGAAAGATAAAGGCCACGGTCAAAGTAGTTGACGATATAAAGAAAAAACATCTTGTTCTACAGGGCGATGATAAAAAGGATCCCACAGGTAAAATAATCCCATTGATGTTTGATGAAGAATCAAAAACTCCGTGTTATCAAGGTATTAAGATAAATATCCGGAGGGCGGAACAAAATGATTGAAGAAAAGAATCTAAAAGAAGTTTTGAATAAAATCTTGGACAAAAATAAAGGGGATAAAAGTGCTCTAATTCCTATTCTGCAGGAGATACAGGAAGAATTCGGATACATTTCCTCCGAGACCATAGAGCCTGTGGCTGAAGCCCTGAGGTTATTTCCAAGTCAGGTACAAGGGGTAATAACCTTTTACGCTCAATTTTATACTACTCCCCGGGGTAAAAATATAATCCGGGTGTGCCGCGGTACCGCTTGTCATGTAAAGGGAGGAAGATCAATTTTGAGAATCGCCAAAAATGAATTGGGCATCGATGATGGAGAAACAACTGAAGATTTGAAGTTCTCCATGGAGACCGTGGCTTGTTTGGGAACATGTTTCCTGGCACCGGTAATGATGGTAAACCGCAATTACTACGGCAAACTGGTTCCCCAAAAAGTATCATCGGTTTTGAAACAATATAGATGAGAAAGACACCTTTACAACGATTCGATGTAGTCCCTGATTTATAAAAAGCGAGGTTTTCAGTTTTTTTGTAACAGTCTTTAATATATTCTGAAACCAATCGGAAGGCAGCGAATATACACAGTATCCGCAACCTTCAGCTCGCGCAAAATAAACTTCATGGAATTACGCAGGCTAAAGTCTGAAGCAATTAGAGAGGGGCGCAGCAGCAATATATTGGCAAAAAACGGGGAGCTTCATGGAAAAGCTGAGTAGAATTGAAGCGCTGGAAGCATACAGGCAGTTTCTCGAAAAAAATACCGACACCTCGAGGACGGTAATACGAATATGCATGACGGGCTGTCGCGCATATGGGGCTGAAGAAGTCCGGGACGCCCTTAAGGTGGAATTGAATTCAAGAGGGATTACCGAAACCGTTGAAGTGAGACAAACGGGATGCCACGGCCTGTGCGCCAGAGCTCCGGTTATGGCCATTGACCCGCTGGATATTTTTTATCAGCAGATCGATCCGGAAGATGCCTCCGATATTGTGCGTCTTACCTTAGAAAAAGGTAAGATCATCGACCGTCTCCTATACAGGCAAAATGGAAACGGAGCCGGCACCGCCAGACGTGATGACATCCCTTTTTATAAAGGCCAGACAAGGCAGGTCCTGTCCAATTGTGGAATAATAGACCCGCAAAACATGTCCCACTATATACTCTCCGGCGGTTACAGGGCTCTGGCCAAAGTTTTATCCTCCATGCCTCCGGAAGATGTCATAAATGCAGTTGAAGCATCCGGCTTGAGGGGAAGAGGCGGTGCAGGATTTCCCACTGGGAGAAAATGGCGTTTCGCCCGCGCATCGTCAGGGGATAGCAAATATATCATATGCAACGCTGATGAGGGAGACCCGGGAGCCTTTATGGATAGAGCTGTGCTGGAAGGCGATCCCCATAGCGTTATAGAAGGAATGCTTATCGCCGCATATGCCATAGGCGCTGGGGAAGGATACATCTATGTGAGGGCGGAATATCCTATTGCCGTAGAACATCTTCACATAGCAGTGGAACAAGCTCACGCCATGGGACTGCTTGGAGCCAGGATTCTGGGAACAGATTTATCTTTTCACCTAAAGATTAAAGAAGGTGCTGGAGCTTTTGTCTGCGGAGAAGAGACGGCGCTTATCTCCTCCATAGAAGGCGACAGAGGAATGGCGCGCCCCAGGCCACCTTTCCCCGCTCAATCGGGTTTATTTGAAAAGCCTACAAATATAAACAATGTAGAGACTTTTGCCAACATAAAACACATTATCATGAACGGACCCGAATGGTATGCCCGACTGGGAACCGACCACAGCAAGGGAACGAAAATATTTTCTCTCGCCGGCAAAGTTGACAATACAGGCCTGGTGGAGGTGCCCATTGGAATTACCATGCGGGAGGTTATATTCGACATAGGTGGAGGTATTCCAAAAGGTCGCAATTTTAAGGCCGTGCAGATGGGTGGTCCCTCTGGTGGATGTGTTCCAGCCCGATATCTGGACCTTCCCGTGGATTACGGCTCCCTGGACGCCATAGGCGCTATCATGGGCTCGGGCGGAATGGTGGTCATGGACGAAAACACCTGTATGGTGGAGATCGCTCGTTTCTTCCTCAGTTTCACCCAGTCCGAGTCGTGCGGAAAGTGCGCACCTTGCCGTCTGGGGACAAAGCAAATGCTATCTATTCTCACCCGGATAACCCAGGGAAAAGGGGAAGAAAAGGATATACAGAGATTGATCTCCATCGCAAACACTATAAAAGAGACATCCCTCTGCGGTTTAGGACAGACTTGTCCAAATCCCGTCCTGTCCACCATAAGATATTTCAGAGATGAGTATGAAGCCCACATAAAAGACAAGCGATGCCCCGCCGCCGTGTGTGACGCCCTGGTAATTTCTCCATGCCAGCATGCATGTCCTGCTGGAGTGGATGTCCCCAATTATGTCGCATATATTGCTGACGGGAAATATTTTGAAGCTGCGGAACTCATAAGGGAAAAGAATCCGTTTCCCGCCGTGTGCGGAAGAATATGTCATCATCCGTGTGAACTCAAATGCAGAAGGGGCGAACTGGACGCTCCGGTATCCATCCGAGCTTTAAAGCGATTAGCTGCTGACTGGTATTTCCAAAATGTTCCCGATCCTCCGGAACCCTTCCCCATCACAAAAAAAGAAAAAGTAGCAGTGGTAGGCGCGGGACCAACTGGTCTGAGCAGCGCATACCATCTGGCCAGGATGGGTTACAAGGTAACCGTCTTCGAAGCTCTGCCCGTGGCAGGAGGTATGTTGGGAGTGGCCATTCCTGACTTCCGCATGCCAAAGGAGATTCTCCAGAAGGAGATCAAATATATCGAAGGGCGGGGTGTGGAAATACGGTACAACAGCCCCATTACTACCAACTATTCAGCGGAACGGCTAAAAAAAGAGGGTTACGACTCCGTTTTCATAGCCGCCGGTTCTCAGAGAAGCCAGACAATAGGCATACCCGGCGAGATAGAGGGAGTCGATGGTTTATATTACGGCTTAAGATTCTTAAGGGATGTCAAAACCGGCAGAAGAATCCACATGGGCGAAAATGTAATCGTCATAGGCGGTGGGAACACCGCCATGGACTCCGCCAGAACTGCTTTGCGTCTGGGCGCAAGAAAGGTGGATGTTTTATACCGAAGGACAAGGGAGGAAATGCCCGTTACGAATGTGGAGTTCAATGGCGCCGTTGAAGAAGGAGTCCGTTTTAATTTCCTCGTGAGCCCTACCAGAATAATCAGCGAAAACTGGCAGGTGAAAGGGGTTGAATGCATACGCATGAAGCTGGCCGAAGCCGATGAAACGGGACGGAGGCGTCCTGTGCCCCTGGAAGGCACCGAGTTTTTCTTGACGGCGGACTCCGTTATACCGGCAGTAGGTCAGGCTCCAGACCTTTCTTTCCTACCGCCGGACAGCAACCTGGAGCGGGCCAGATGGGGAGCACTGCAGGTAGACCCCAACAATTTGTCCACCAACATCCAGGGAATATTTGCAGGCGGGGATTTTGTGACGGGACCAACCACTGTCATCGAAGCTATAGCTGCTGGAAGAAGGGCGGCCATCGCCATAGACAAATATTTCAAGGATGACACCACCAGAGTTATCTTGCATGATACGAAGAGGATGATCGAGCATGAAATAAAATTGGGAGAAGAAGAGGAAATGGGTGAGAGGCCCCGGATCGAAATTGAATTGCTACCCCCAGAAAAGAGAGCACGAACGTTTGAAGAGATAGAACTGGGCTATACAGAAGAAAAAGCCCGGGAAGAAGCAAAGCGATGTATGAGATGTGACCTGGAATAGTACTTCTACAAAAAGATAGAGAAAGGAATTTCTCCCATGATAAGGACGATAACCACGAAAAAAACTGTAGAAGAATTAGAAGGGCTCTGGAAAGATTATGACAGGATATTCATCATAGGCTGTGGAACATGCACCACCATGTGCAGGACGGGCGGCCAGCAAGAAGTAAAAGAAATGGCAGACCTTTTAACGGAATCCGGCAAGCTGGTCACCGGTTCTATGGTTGTTCCAGTGGCATGTGATGAGCTCACCAAGGATATAGTCATCGATAATGGTCAAGCCATAAACACAGCTCAAGTCTTGGTGATAATGACATGTGCCTTTGGTGTTCAAACCATAAGTAAAAGTATAAACAAACCTTTGATCCCTGCTCTGGATACAGTTTTTATTGGAAAGGAGACGGGTCCGGGAACCTTCGAAGAAATCTGCAACCAATGCGGACAGTGCGTATTGGGAATGACGGCAGGCATCTGCCCCATAACATATTGCCATAAAGGATTGCTTAACGGCCCTTGCGGGGGAACAAACAAGGGCAAATGCGAAATAGACCCTCAAAAAGACTGTGCATGGACCCTGATATATAACAGGTTGAAGGAGATGGACAAATTAGACCTTATGTATAAATTTCAACCACCCCGAGACTTCAATATTGCTCCCAAACCTGCGAAGATGTTTATCCCCTATGAAGAGGAAAGGAGTGAGGAGGATGCCGCCGAGCTTCCATGAAGCACTTTATTCCGGAAAGTTCGTGGTAACCAGCGAAATAGGACCCCCCAAGGGAAACGATCTGGAAAAAATGCACCATCACATTGACTTGCTGAAGAACAAGGTGGATGCTCTTAATGTTACGGATCATCAAAGCTCCGTCATGAGATTCCCCTCCCTGGGTGGTGCGATGGTGGTAAAACAGAGAGGCGGAGAACCACTACTGCAGATGACCTGCCGAGACAGAAACAGACTGTCTCTTCAGGCTGACCTGCTTCTGGCAGACCATCTAGGAATAAATAATGTACTATGCCTCACTGGCGATGCTGTGACGGTAGGAGACCACAAAGGTGCCAAAGGAGTTTTCGACTTGGATTCCACCCAGCTTCTCTGGACTATAAAAATTATGGAGGGAGGGAAAGATCTGGGAGGGAACGACCTGAACAGGCCCATAAAGTTTTGCAAAGGAGCAATTGTGACACCAGAGGCGGATCCCATAGAACCTCAGTTGATAAAATTTCAAAAAAAGGTGGAAGCGGGAGCAGAATTTTTTCAAACTCAAGCTGTATATGATCTTGATAGTCTGAAAAGATTCATGGATTTTGCCAGGAAATTCGATGTCAGGATCTTGGCTGGAATTGTTCTGCTGATTTCCGCAAGAATGGCGAAATACATGAATGACAATGTCCCCGGAATATTCGTACCGCAATCATTGATCGATGAGATGGCTTCTGCACCCAAAGGGGAAGCTTTGAAGAAAGGCATTGAGATAGCCGGTCGAATGATAAAACAGATAAAAAAAGAAGGAATCACTGACGGCGTCCACATAATGGCCATCGGAAGAGAAGAGATTGTTCCTCAAATCCTTGGCGAATCAGGTTTGGAGAGCTAAGAAAAAAACAACAAAGGGGCGGTGCAAATCGTATGCAAAATCAAGTGAGAATACTTGTAGTAGATGACGAACAAATAATACGCGATGGATGCACCCGCATTTTGAGCAAGGAAGGCTGGGAAGTTGTTACAGCGGAAAACGGTCAGCAGTGCCTGGATTCTCTGAAAAAATGCGAGTTCGACCTGATGCTTCTGGACCTGATAATGCCGGGAATAGGCGGCTTTGAGGTCCTGGAGAAGACAGCCGAGATAAGCCCGGATACTATTGTAGTGGTCATCACGGGATACGCCACGGTAGAGTCCGCCGTGGAAGCTATGAAAAAGGGTGCTTACGACTTCATACCCAAGCCTTTTACAACGGACCAGCTCCGAATAACTGTCCGTCGCGGGCTGGAGCGAAAGTCTCTTGCTGAAGAAGCCATGAGACTCAAGATAGAGCGAGCCAACGACCTGCGAGCCATAGCCACAGAGCGAAGCAGGCTCAGGACAATAATACATTGCATGGCCGATGGAGTGATCATCGCTGATAGCAATGGAAAGGTTGTCCTCAACAATCCTGCAGCTATGAGATTGCTGGAAATAGAAAGGAACAATCTCTCGGGCACCATGTTGAAAGATTACAAGGAGGCTCAGGTCCTGGCGGAAATAACGTCGGAATTTCTCGACAATGTCTTTCCCCCATCAGGAGCTATTGCAAGGGAATTCCATGTGGGCAAATCTTTTCTACGGGCTTCCTCGGCGCCAGTTCAAGGAATAGAAGGAAATATCCTTGGCTCAATCACCGTGTTACAAAATATAACTTATCTTAAAGAACTAGATCAAATGAAAACAGATTTCGTGGCAATGGTATCTCACGAGCTGAAATCTCCCATTTCCGCAGTCAGACAACAACTCATGTCTATTATGAGCGGCCTAGCAGGAGAAATCACTGAAAAGCAAAAGAAAATAATTGATAGGTCTGAAGAGAGATTGCAAGAGCTTTCTACTTTGATAGAAAATCTACTGGACATTTCCAGAATAGAAGCTGGGTTCATCATTCAGCGGAAAGAGCCCTTGAATATGGCAGGCTTGATCAAATCCGTATTAGCCACATATGAAAGTCAGATAAAACAAAACAGCCTTCAAATTTTTCTCGAAGTGCCAGACAAATTGCCTGTCATAAATGCGGATCATACCAACATGGAAGAAGTAATGGCAAACCTGATATCTAACGCTATCAACTACACTCCCGATGGTGGGAAAATATTTTTCAGATCGTATGAAAAAAAAGGTCATTTGGTTATAGAAGTTGAGGACACAGGAATTGGAATAGCACCGGAAGATCAAAAGCGGATATTCGATAAATTTTACCGAGTAAAATCTGACAGAAACAAACATATATCTGGAACAGGTCTTGGTCTACCCATTGTCAAAGGAATAATCGAAGCCCATCTTGGAACCATTGAATTAGAAAGCAAATTGGGCAAGGGCAGTCTTTTTCGTATTCTACTTCCCTTGGCCTGCAAAGATTAAGCAGCAGCCACCCGCGTTTATCTGCTGCTGCTCGGCTCTTTTACAGGGCTGAAGATTCCGCAATTACCCTCCAGTATCGGCCTGTGTCAGGGTTGTCCCTTCCTAATCGATGAGCTTTTTGGCCTCCAGGGCGAATACTATGGCCTTTTTGATGTGCTCCTTGGTGTTATTGAAATTAAAGAGGTGCCACTGCTTTCTGCTCTTGAAAAGCTCGATTTCGGCATCAACCAGCTTATTTCGGGCCCAGGCTTTTTCCCTGCTCTCCTCGCCTTTGAGGAAAATGAACTGCTGAGCCCGCGTTACCATAAAGCGCGCATAGCTCATGAACTCGGCGTTTCACGTATACCCGACATGCCCATCAAATATTGGCACAATTGAATGTTCAAATCACATCACAATAGCTTTAATGAGCAAAAGAAAAAACTCCACCCCTTCTTCTGGAGAAATAGAGCCTGTTGACACATTTAAAACCGATAGAATTTCAGCGATTTAAAGGGGCACCACTAACATTCTCAACATAAACTACTCTCACAGATTCATTTTATCAAGAAATTTAACATCTTACAGATACTTTCGGAGGATAGGGCTTCTTAAGTGGTTCTCTTCCGAACTGTCCAAAAAACCAAAGAGAATAACGAATAGATTAAGCGCTTTTGCACTATCTTTGTTCTAACCCTACAACGTCATTTAATAGATAATACACCTTTTTCCCATTTCCTTTTTC
>CAZTAS010000089.1:0-23256 GCA_964611635.1 uncultured Thermodesulfobacteriota bacterium | reverse complement strand
GGAGATCCTAAACCGCCAGCTTATTCTTTTTTCAAAGAGCTAAAGTGTTACAAATCATTATATTTTCAGCAGTACTCTGAGAACGACTATCCGATGGCTCTCATTCGCGAATCACTCTAGTAGTGGATTTTGGTAATTATTACCTGTTCCTCTCAAGCGAATGATTATGCTAAGGAGTTACTCATGGCCCATTGGGCCACAACGAATGATGAAAATTTGATGAACCAGAAATTTTCGAGGGAGGACATATTTACACCTATGAACTCGCCTCAAAATCTTTATGAAAAAGGTATCCGTGTCATTGAAGCCCGGATTGGCTTGCTTTCCAACAATGGTTCATTGCTGTGTCATCCGGGTTATTTTGATCTGGAATTCCAGCGCAGAGATCCTCAGATCTGGAACTTGCACACTTCGTTCCCCACGGTTGAAGGGGAAAAATTTGACGCGGAGATGGACAGTTACATGATTGTGATTGACCATCCCGGGCTTCCCCCCTCCATCTTGCATATAAATGACCGGCTCGTCTTCATGGGCGATGTCTCCGGCATGGAGGAGACCTGCCGTGACAGGCGTTGGACTTTATTTGGCAATGCGGGTTTGTTTTACATGTGGACGCTTTTAACTTTAGAGAGATGCCGTTCAATTTTTTCTTTCCATGCCAGTACCATGTACAGAGAAGACACCAACGAGTTGCTGATAATCGTGGGAGGTCCAGGGGCGGGAAAAACCGTACTGATGCTTGAGGCGCTCATGCACCGGAGTTATCAGCTCTTCTCCACTGAGATGACGCACTTCCGAGTGCATGGCGATGGGGTAACATTTTTTAAGGGCTCCATGTTCGATAACATACGACCGGGAAGCCTTCTTGTGGATTTCCCCGACGTGCCGGCTCATTTGGGGCTGAACCTGCCGCACTTCGAAAACGTTTGGGGAACCAAAATAGCCGTTAATTTTGAAAAAGTGCAAACCCGCGCAGATCGCTTGGAGAATCCTGATGTGATAATTTTACTGCCCCATATAGAAACTGGCCGCCAAGACGTAAGCATCGACCGGAATGTTTCAGAAGGAAAGTTGCGGAAGGCACTATTCGACAACTTGGGGGAAAAGGCCAGCGCTCAGCTTCAACTTTATGACGGGCGGGTCCCGGTCGCACCCCTGGACACCCAGGCCCTTGCTCAGCGACGTTTGGAAGCAGTGTCTGCACTGTCCAGTCATCCATGCATTCATAAAGCAATTTCAATCCTGTGTGGCCCTCAGCACTGCTGGAATTGGGCAGAATGAGTGCCCATCCAGAGCTTTTTTGATTTGACCCCGGCGAGATCCAGAACTCTATTTCATAAAGACATGGCGTCGGTTTTATAGATATTGCTCCCTGTGTAACTTAAAAGTTTTGTTGCAAATTATGCTTTAATCTTATTTAAAGGGACTCATCATGAAAAAAGCAGGTGAAAAATCATTAAATCTTTTATGCGAAATGATGCGGGATCCGCTTTCTGGCCGAACCATGGAAAAGCCCAGACAGAAAGGTTGGACTTTCATTATCGATCGTGGTATGGGCATCCACGCATTGAAAGATATGATCCAAACCGTGGGCATTTACGTGGATGATGTGAAGTTAGCTATGGGAACACCCATGCTTTATGAAGAGAGCCTTCTTCGAGAAAAGATCCGCCTTCTCAGAGCAGCCCAGATTGATGTTATGCCAGGCGGGACCATGACAGAGGTAGCTATTTGGCAGGGAAAGATGGAGCATTATATGGATGCCATCAAAGATCTTGGATTTACCTCAATCGAGATATCCGATGGCACAATCGATATGGACGACGATTTTCGCGCCCGCGCCATTATGGCGGCCAAGGAAAGAGAATTTCGTGTTCTGTGTGAAGTGGGCAAAAAGTTCGCCGACATCCAGATCTCACCGGACGAAGCTGCTCGAGCAATCCGTCGCGACCTTGACCTAGGGGCGTTTATGGTTGTGGTGGAGGCTCGGGAAAAGGGCCGTGACACCATTCTGTATGGAACGGAAGGCAATGTCCGAGAAGAGGTGCTTTCGGAACTTGTACGCCGAGCGGGAGGCGTGGGAAAAATCCTCTGGGAAGCTCCCACCAAGGATCAGCAGGCCCATCTAATCGCCGCGTTTGGTCCAGATGTAAACTTGGGTAACATTCCCGTTGAAGATGTGCTCTTCTTAGAGGCGTTGCGAAGAGGGCTTCGGGGAGATACGCTGCGGTTGGCCATAGAAGAGAAATCCTAGCGATTGGCCCTGTCGTCACCCGCTGTCACTTAGACCAGACTCGGCAGATTTCAATTATCAATTTGGGATAAAAATGCCATGAGATCTTGCTAGCCTTTTCTGAAAATTTTTGTTGTCATCGTCTAATGTTCACCTTTGCTGATAATAACAAAGGTAATTATAAAAGTTTTGCGATTAAAAAAGCGCTCGGGGACATCTAGCGAAACCGCGTTGGAAAAATTACCATCGCTTCCGCCATAGATGCAACTAACGAAACTTTATAGGATCAGGCGTTGTTTTCTCCGCTGTTAACGCTGTTGATAAGAGTGTTCTGATTTTACTGAGCCACTTGGAAAAGGTCTAATACTTTGCCCCATCCTCACTCCAGCCCCAAACACCATAATGACGCTGATGAGGATCATGCAAACAATCATTGAACAGCAGCCATTTCGATTATTTTGTGAATGGATTCCAATCTCTCCAATGATTCGATAGTATCAAAGAGCTTCCGGGCTTGATCAGGAGCCAGAATCCGTTGGGTGCTGTCATTAAACTTTTCCACCAGCTCATCCCGGCTGAGGGGAGCATGGGGTCCACCCCTGTAATGTTCGGAGGATCTTGCTTGGAGGATCCTGCCGTCTTTCAGACGCAGCTCGATCACGCTAACAATCTTGTCCAGCCCAAGAGCGTCAATCTCCGGGTCCACCACAGCGTCTACTCGATCCATCATCTCTTGCACAGCAGGGCTTTGGACGAACTCGTCAGTGAATTCCATGACCCCGGCCTTGCGGCGCACAATCATGCTTGCTATCTGGAATGGGAGACAGAACTTGCCCTGAAGCCCCGTTTGTGCTTTTCTATAGCGCAGTGGGCCCTTGGGGCCCAGAACATTGGAACCGGTTGCCACTTTGACGTGCTCCACCTCATCTGGCTGAATGTCATGCTGGATGACCAGTGCCATCGTCGCGTCCATGGCGGGGTGTCCAACTACGCCGCATGGGTATGGTTTTATGCAAACCCCGGGCTCGAGGATGGAGAACGGCCGGCCTAGCTTCCCACAGATTTTATCCGGATCAAACCCTCCTGCGAAGGCGTGGAAAAATCCCTTGTGCCCTTCCAATCCGTCGGGATGGGCCTTAAAGCCGCTAGCAGCTAGCAGAGCGGAGACGATACCGTTTTCGGCGGCTCGCCCCATGTGCAATGGCTTGGCCATTGTGCCGAGGTTCACAATAAGACCGGATGCCATGCTTGACGCGACACCGATGGCGCTTCTGACCTGCTCCACTGATAAACCCATCAGCTTCGCGGCCGCTGTGGTCGCGCCGAAGATCCCGCACGTGTTCGAGCTGTGAAAACCCCGCCTCCAATGATCTGGGTCAATGGCCTCGGCGATCTTGCATTCAACCTCGAAGCCTAAAAGGAAAGCCGTGAGAAAGTCTCGCCCCGACCGCTCCAGCTTCTCCCCAACCGCAAGCCCTGCCACCAGAGGAGGCATGGTGGGATGGAGCAGCACGGCACGGTCCGGATTATTGGACAGGGCAGTATCATCCCAGTCCATTGCGTGTCCGGCCGTCCCGGTGACCAGGGCAGCAAGGTGGGCGGGTGCTTTGGCTTTTCCCTTGCCCAGGATGGTGCATTCTCTCTTGCCTTCCACTGAGAGCACGTAATCATGAACGATCCGTGCACTCGGCTCCGTTGAGCCCGCCAGGATAACCCCTATTCCATCGATTATACAGCGCTTGGCAATGCTATGAATATTAGAAGAAAAATCCTCGTATTTAGCAGCTACAACAAAATTCGACACCTCTTCTGTGATCCGAGCGTCCTCTGCATTCATTGACTACCTCCCACTTGCCGGTCGCTTTAAGGCAACAACATGAATTTGTTGGCTTGCAATTTCCTTTCAGGAAAAAGCTTTTAGTCCTCACGGCTTTCTCAAATGCTCACAACCCTGACCGAAAAAGGGTTTGTATGTCCGAGAGTCCCGATGATCTCCACTGTATATGATTGGATCGGTTTCATTATTCTTTCCCAATCAAGAGTGGATTTAAATTGATATTTCAGGAAAGGATATAGCTCTTTTATAATACAAATGTCAATAAGAAGTTAAAAGTGAAAGTGATGTTTTAATTTTGAACTTTATTCTTTCAGGGTTGAAAAAGATGCCTGCCTTGGCCGAACCATACCTTTAAACGTGCCAATAAAGGCTCATTATCTATCGAGTATTCAACTTCATTTCCAATTACCTTATTTTCGGTAACTTTACATAAAATAGCAAAAATTTTTTGACAAATCCAAGTTATTGCATACAATCAATTTTATATAAATTAAATTTCTTCTGAACCTGATTTGAGGCCCTGATAATTGAATGCTGAAGTATCTTACGAAAAAATCATTAATCTTCCACCATTTTTTCTCTTGGCTTTATTTATAATGGCTTTACTGTAAACTTAGTCATGGTAATGCTCCTTGATTGGTTGTTTTGAGAAAACTAATCATACCCAATTTAAGAGGTCGAGCGTTACCGAATTATTTACCATTTACAAATAACAAATAAAAATTTTATCAAAGCATAAAAAGGATAATTTCTTGAAGGGAGATTATAATGATCGTTGACCAGGAAACCTGTATAGGATGTGGAAATTGCCTTTTTGTCTGCACCGTTACAGCCATAAGTCTAATGGATGAAAAGGCAATTATTGACCGGGACAGGTGTGTTGAATGTGGAAATTGCCTCAGAGTTGCAGAATGCCCGACTGATTCTCTTCAGCAGGATGAGCTTTTATGGCCCAGAATTATTCGCAAATGTTTCAGTGACAATCAGTATCAATGGCCTGATGAACTTCGCTACACTACGGGATATGGAAGAGGAACTGAGGAGTGCAAGACTAATGATCGGACAGGAAGATTTAAACGCGGAGAGGTCGGTGTATTAGTAGAACTCGGAAGACCCGGAGTAAGCACAACTCTGCTTAATGCAGAAAAAATCATACAAACTTTGATTGAGGCTGGCGCCGAAATGGAAAGAAAATCCCCAGTCACGGGTTTGCTCATTGACAGGGTAAAGGGGATTATGACGGAAAATATCAAGAACGAACGCGTTCTTTCTTGTATTGTTGAAGGTAAAGTTAAACTTGAAAATCTTGAAAAAACCCTTAATCTTTTAAGGAAGGTTTCCTATGAAATAGACACGGTTTTCAGCCTTGGGCTTGTAACAAGAATGGAAGACGGCTTTGTATCTCCTATTGAACCTATCATAAATAAAATGGAGCTAAACACTAGACCCAATGCAAAAATAAATCTCGGTTTGGGAAAACCGCTCTGTGAAGAATAATGGAAAGGAGTTGCGATTTATGAGCCATTCTGCACACAGATTTGGAACAAAGAAAGAGTTGAAAAAGGATTATGTTGTTTTTATAAGGCCTACCAAGGGTCTGGATGATGTTAATGAGGAGACCAGAAAAGAAACCATCAGAAAGACTGAAGAGTTGGCTGATATCGCTTTTAAATATGAACCCGCCAATTTAGGCCGCGCTCGAGCAGGCTGCGCGGCCAGGGGAGATGATTATCACGAGGTTATGAAATGGAAAGGCCTTCACGGCTTTATGTCGGTGTTTACGGATAAAAAGAAAGTTCTGGAAGTTTTAAAAGAATTTAAGCAAAAAGACTACGGTATTTCCGTTGTAGCCAGCGGCCTTACGGAGAATATTTTCGATATTTGTAAAGAGATAGGACTGAAGCCCCATACCATCCTCTATTCCCTGGGAGTTTGGGGCAAAACGGAGCTGTTGCCCAGCGAAGATCATCTAAAGGTAACAACGCTTTGTGGCCATCACATAATTTCACCAGCCATGATAGATCATTATGTTGAGAAAATAAAAAAGGAAGATATCACACCAGAAGAGGCTGGAAAAAAGATTGCAAGACCTTGTCCGTGCGGAATTTTCAATGTTCCCAGAACGGTTGAAGTATTAAAAAAGTTAGTTGCTAAATGAATAGGCAGAATAAAGCCCCTTTTGCAATTAAGTTAGCAGGGTACTGAACCAAGCGGCTTTAATTTTAGGGAAGAATAGAAATACCCATTCTGCCCGATTCATACGAGCTTAAAGTTCCTCAAAATTACAATAAAGGGAAAAAGTGGAATACACTCAACATGCAGAAGCCGCCGCCTTTTATTGCTCTTTCTCTTTCTCCGGCTCGAAAACTCTGGCAAAGATCTGATCCACATGGCTTAAGTGATCTTCAAGATTGAAGATTTTCGCAATTTCTTCTTTGTTCAACAATCTGGCTATGTCCGCATCACTCTCAATTAGCGATCGGAAATCAGCTCCTTCTTCCCAGACCTTCATGGCATTTCGCTGAACCAGGGCATAAGCCTCTTCCCTTGTCAACCCCTTGCGCGCCAGCTCGAGCAGGACGCCCTCCGAATAGAAAAGCCCTCGTGTTCGTTCCATGTTTTCGCTCATTCTGTCAGGATAGACTACCAGATTTTCCAGGATGCCGCAGAGTCGATTCAGCATATAGTCCACCAGTATGGTGCTGTCGGGCCCGATGACACGCTCCACGGAAGAATGGCTTATATCGCGTTCGTGCCACAAAGGCATGTTCTCCATTGCTGCTATGGCGTAGGATCTGACAAGCCGGGCGAGGCCACAGAGATTCTCTGAAAGGATTGGATTGCGCTTGTGCGGCATGGCGGATGAGCCTTTCTGGCCTGCATGAAAGAATTCCTCGGCCTCCAGCACTTCTGTTCGCTGGAGGTGGCGGATCTCCAGCGCGAACTTTTCCACCGATGTTGCCGCGATGGCCAGAGCGCAGAAAAATTCGGCGTGCCTATCCCGCTGGATGATCTGGCTTGAGACCGAGGCAGGCATCAGTCCTAATTTTGTACACACATATTGCTCTACCTCCGGTGCCAGGTGGGAGAAAGTTCCCACCGCGCCTGAGATCTTTCCGGTGGATATAATCTCCCGAGCCAATTCCATGCGGCGGATGTTGCGTCGCGTCTCCTCGTGCCATAGCGCCATCTTGAGTCCGAAGGTGATTGGCTCAGCATGGGCCCCATGCGTTCTGCCTATCATGACGGTATTCTTATGCCGGAAAGCCATCTTTTTCAGAATAGACAAAAGTCTTCGTAGGTCTTCGAGGATCACATCGGATGCCTCACGAAGCTGAAGGGCAAGGGTGGTATCCAGAATGTCCGAAGAAGTCAATCCCAGGTGGATGTAACGTGAATCCGGCCCCACCGATTCGGCCACATTTGTCAGGAAAGCGATAACATCGTGGCGAGTGATGCGCTCGATCTCCTCTATCCGGTCAACATCAAAACGGGCGCGGCTCCGAATATTCTCCACTGCCTCAGCGGGGATTTCCCCAAGCATGGCAAGGGCCTCGCAAACAAGGACCTCTATCCGAAGCCACTTGGAATATCGGTTTTGTGCTTCCCAGATGGCACCCATGACAGGTCGGGTGTAACGTTCAATCATAGAATCTCCTCCATCAAAAAATATGTAATGAACACATCAAATTAAATCCATCCATTATCATTGTGTAATAAACGGGGCATGAATTTCTTGCGATTTAATCTGAGGCACAGAGTTTCAGCAGTGGTACGGTCATGCATTCGGATGACTTGAGTATACCAATAAGTTGCATTTGAATTACTAAGGGACGCCATCTTCATAGGTTAAGTGGCAATTAAATTATAGGTGGCTTGATATCGAATGAGATCGATACATCCTGACTGATAAGTGTACCCATTTATTCAGCAGGCCAGTGTGAGAGCCATGTCATGCACGATTTGTTTCCGTTGCTGGAGGTGCCTGCAAGCTGTTTTTGTATGCCGCGCTCAATCCCCTTCGGTACATTTGAAGAAAAAAGTTATCCGCCCAACGCCCATGGCGGGAAAATTATGAAAAAGCGGGAAAAAGCCTCTCACATTCAGGGTATCTCTGCATACGACCGATGGTTCCCATAGAAAAAATTATGGAGTATGAATAGTTAGATGTCAACCATTTAAATAGTATGGGCAAGCACTATTAGCAGGTATCAATAGGGTAAAAGAGATATCCTTTGCTCCGTTTGCTTATCAAGGCCTTCGATATCGCCCTTTGACCGCCCTTGACAAGCACGGAGCTTCGGCTTGTGGGCATATAGGATGCGCTTACAGCAAATTTTGTCTGAACATTTCGCCTTTCACCCCTTTACCTCGTTCCAACCTTCCTTATCCATGATCTTTATAATGACCAGGGGGATACCATATTTGTTCCGTTCCCCAATTCCTGATATTTTCCACTTGACAACTATTATGCAATGTGATCTATAAAAAGCCACTTTAAATTATAGGAGATCAGGAATATGTGATAAATTTAGAAGACTTGCTAAGCCTTTGAGGTTGAAGTAGACGTTTTTCCATTTCAAGGGCATAACTGTGACCCTGCAGGATGTGTCAGGGGATAAACCATAAGAAGTGATTTTTCAGAAAGGAGGTGGAGCATGAAAAAAGTGGTTTCTTTATTGCTGGTGGTTTTGATGGCTACCGTGCTTCTGGTTTCCACCGGAGCCGATCTCATGGCAGCAGAGAAAAAGTACCCCAGCAAACAGATCAACTGGTACATCCATGCCTCGGCCGGGGGGGGCACGGATATCTTTTCCAGAATAGCGGCAATTCGACTCCGCCGCATTCTCAAGGTTCCCATTATCGTGAGCACCATGGGTGGCGGTGGCGGCGCCAGGTTGATGAATTACCTTATGACGCAGCCGGCGGATGGCTACAGCCTTTATTCCTTTGTCCAAACCATTATCGCCACCATAGCCCGGGGAATGACAAGGGCAAAAATGAGCGATTTTGTGGGCATAGCCCGTGGATGCTATGATCCTCAATCATTGTGCGTATCCGCCAAGGGACGCTTCAAGACAATTCAGGAGGCCGTGGAATTCGCCAGGGCAAACCCTAAGAAGCTTAAATTTGGAATTGCTAACATGGCCAGTCCTGACCATGTGACCGTGTACGCACTTTCCAAGGCCGCCGGGTTTGATCCCGAATATGTTCCCTTCAAGAGTGGTGGAGAGGTCGTTCTTGCCCTGCTGAGCGGCACAGTTGAAATCGGTGCTCTGAATCCCAGCGAGTTCCTGGGACAGTATGAAGCCGAGACAGTTAAGCCTATAGTCTTTTTTGTAAAGAAGCGCTTGAAGGACTTCCCCGATGTTCCCACGGCCAAGGAACTGGGATGGGACGTGGAGATGGCTACCTGGCGCGGAGTTGTGACCATGACGGGGACTCCCAAGCACATCGTGGACACACTCAGCAAGGCCCTCCTGAAGTCCATGAAGCACAAAATTTATCAGGATTATCTTAAAAACAACTCGATGGGGCCTGAGAGTATAATGAACAGCGCGGAGTTTAATGTTTTCATTCAAAAAGAATATCCCATCTGGGAACAAGCCATGAAGGAGCTGGGATTTGTGAAAAAGTAAACGGTAAAGAGAGAAGGGGAACCCGGCACCATCCGGGTTCTCGCTTCATTCTCAGGTGTATATTTACCAATGAAGAATAACGATTTTCGTATCGATCTTATATTATAAACTAAAGTTTCGCAGTAACTTTTATTAATTGCTTTAAAAAATATTTTCTTCAATTTCAATAGGATAAAAGAATGCTTCAGCTCCCATTTCGAGCAAAAGTAATTGACTTGACATAGTCACTAGGTAGCACACCATGCCGCTTTCTTAAGCGGCTTGGTGTGTGCTAAGCACAGGAGAACATGGTAAATATTCTAAAATGAACACCAAAACTTACTATTTGACTCAAACAATGATCTCCTGTGCCTGCGGCACACACCAAGCCCTCTCAGGCTCGGGCATGGTGTGCTACCCAAATTTTTAGTATTTATAATCAGTTAGATATTTCAAGTATACTAAACTGGGACTTGCTCTTCAATAATAAAATCATTATTTTCAATATGTTAAAAACATTGTTAATCGTATTTTTAACTGCGAAACTATAGTTATAAATATATAAATAATTTTCCTTATATTTTTTGGCATAAGCTACACAAAACAGCTATATTTGATTCCTCCAATAGATCGTGAGATTCGGTGCTCTCTTGAGAAAATCTTCTTATCGCCCTTCGGCCTATGCAATAGATCATTCCGGTTGCCCCTTGCTCATCATGTAATACAGTAATGGTGGAAACCCTCTTATTAATCCTTGACATCTAATTAAGAATGTGCTCTAGAATTTAAGAAGAAATTAAAAAGAGGCAGATACATAAGATTCAGCAAGCCTTTGAAACTGAAAGGTTTTTTGTATCCAAATGTCATAACTTTGACCTGTTAGGATGCGTCAGGGGATAAATCAAGACAGCTTATTTTTCAGAAAGGAGGCGCAGCATGAAAAGAGTGGTTTCTTTATTGCTGGTAGTTTTGATGGCTACCGTGTTAATGGTTTCCACCGCAGCCGATGTCATGGCCGCGGAGAAAAAGTACCCCAGCAAGCAGATCAACTGGTTAATATTCTCATCAGCCGGGGGAGGGACCGATATTTTTTCCAGGATGGCGGCGATCCGTCTCCGCCGAATTCTCGACGTTCCCATTGTCATACGTACCATGAGCGGTGGCTCAGGCGCCAGGATGATGAATTACATGCTTACAGAGCCGAGGGACGGCTACACCATTGGCTCCCTTACCAATTCCGGTCTTGCCACAATTGCCCGGGGCATGACCAAGGCAAAGCTGAGCGATCTGGTGGGCATAGCGAGGGGCTGCTATGATCCCCAGTCTTTTTGTGTGGCCACCAAGGGACGCTTCAAGACCATTCAGGAGGCCGTGGAATTCGGGAAGGCAAACCCCAAGAAGCTGAAATTTGGACTCGCTCACATGGCCGGTGTCGACCACGTCACTGTGTATGAGTTTTCCCAGACCGCCGGGTTTGACCCCGAATATGTGCCCTTCAAAAGCGGAGGGGAAATTATCGTTGCGATGCTTAGCGGCACAATTGATATTGGTGTCCTGAATCCCAGCGAGTTTATGGGACAGTATGAAGCCAAGACAGTAAAACCAATTGTCTTTCTGATTCCGAATCGCTTGAAGGATTTCCCCGATGTCCCCACAGCCAAGGAAGTGGGCTGGGACGTGGAGCAGGCTACCTGGCGCGGCGTTTTCGTCATGGCAGGGACTCCCCAGCCTGTCGTGGACACCCTCAGGAAGGCCTTCATGAAGTCCATGAAGCACAAAGTTTATCAGGATTATCTTAAAAATAACTCTATGGGGCCTGAGAGCATATTGAGCGGTGAGGATTGGGAGGCTTTCCTTAAAAAGCAATACCCCGTCTGGGAAAGAGCCATGAAGGAGCTGGGATACGTGAAAAAGTAAAGGGAAAAGCGGGAACCCGGCTTCACCCGCGGGTTCCCGCTTGATTTTATGTGAGTCGTTAACGATGAACAAAGATCTTCGAATCGGACTGGTATTACTGATTATTTTTCTCATCCTTTTTGGCATAAGCTTTACGCTGCCAGTATCCGCCATGGCTGAAACACATACAAGTCCAGCCTTTTTCCCGCGCATTGTCCTTATCCTTGCCATGGGATTGACCCTCATTCTGATCATTAAAAATATTTTTAAGAAAGAGAACTCTTCCAGTATCAAAGGGCTTGAAAGAGACCAGAAGCTGAGAGTCCTTGGATCAATGGGGTTGGCCGTTATTTTCGGATTTAGCGCTGTCTTTATCGGAACCTTTGTCTCTATATTTCTCTTGATTATAGCCATAATGGTTATTTGGGGGGTGCGCAATAAATTAATAATACTGCTCAATGCCATTTTTATTCCTATTTTCGTTTATATGGTCTTTACTAAAATTCTGTTTGTACAGTTTCCCTCAGGATTCTTGTTTTAACAAGAGGTTCCCATGCTGGATCAATTGCTCCTTGGCGTAAATACCATACTGCAGCCCTGGAACTTTCTTGCCATTTTGATCGGGGTGATATCGGGGATTATCATCGGGGCTTTGCCAGGGTTAACGTCTACCATGGGAGTGGCTCTGCTCATCCCCTTCACCTATACCATGGGTCCCGTTCCGGCTATTTGCATGCTGACCGCTCTGTACTGCGGGGGCACTTATGGTGGCTCCATATCAGCTATTCTGGTTCGCGCACCTGGAACACCCGCTGCTGCTGCCACCACTTTTGACGGCTATCCGCTTGCGCAAAAAGGAATGGCGGGGAAAGCACTGGGCATGGCCTGCATCAGCTCCAGCATTGGTGGACTTTTCAGCGTGATTGTGTTGATTTTGCTGGCGCCTGTGCTGGCGAGTATCGCCATTAAATTCGGACCTCCTGAATATTTCGCCCTTGCGGTCTTTGGCCTCAGCATGATCAGCAGTCTGGGAGCCAGATCGGTCCTGAAAAATTTGATAGGTGGAACCATCGGCGTCTTTCTTGCCTGCGTTGGAATGGATGAGTTCTCCGGATTCACTCGATACGATTTCGGCATCACTCACCTGATGGATGGAATAAGCTTTATCCCGGTAATGATCGGCCTGTTTGCAGCGGCTGAAGTTTTCAGGCAGGCTGAAATAGGGATGCGTAAGATCGTGCTCGATAAAAAAATTACAGGACTTTTGCCTTCCTGGGAGGACATCAAGGAAGTCAAAGGTACTCTCTTGCGCTCGTCCCTTATCGGCACCTTTATCGGAATATTGCCCGCGGAAGGTGGGACGGTGGCCTCATTTATCGGCTATAATGAAGCCAAGCGGTTTTCCAAGCACCCCGAAAAGTTTGGTACAGGGATCCTGGATGGAATTGCCGGCCCGGAAACCGCCAACAATGCCGCAACCGGTGGGGCTATGGTGCCTACCCTTGCACTGGGGATCCCCGGCAGCGGCACGACAGCCGTTATACTGGGCGCTTTGCTTGTCCAGGGCTTGCGACCGGGCCCCCTGCTCTTTATTCAGCACACCGAGGTGGTTTACTCCGTTTTTGCCGGAATGTTCGCGGCCAACCTGATCTTTCTCGTGCTCGGCCTTGTAGGTGCTAAAATATTTTCTCAGATCGTCAGGATACCAAACTATGTGTTGAATCCAATAATTCTCATCCTGTGCATAGTCGGCTCTTATGCCTTGAATAACAACATGGCCGATGTCTGGATTATGTTAATTTGCGGTATGATCGGATATAAAATGCGCGAGCACGGCTTCTCCGCTGCTCCCATTGTGTTGGGCCTGGTGTTGGGAGAATTGATCGAGATTTCACTCCGGCGTTCCCTGATTGTTTTCGAAAATAACCCCTTTATTTTCTTTACACGGCCCTATTCGGCCCTGTTTCTTATCCTGACGATTCTTGGTCTTCTTTCTCCCTGGATTCGCGAGCTTATTGAAAACAGGGGAGTTAAGAGCCAGAATTGATACCAGTTGATTAAAAGCAAAATAATACTGGCTTAAGTTAGGTTCATTAGATATATTATATGACACACAAAATAACTCAAGAATAGGTAAAAGCAGTATTTAATGGAAAGAAACACGGCGGGCTAAAAAACATTTCGCTTGAGATGATTTCGCAAATTTATTAATAGTAATTTCTTTTAGCAAATGTGAATCAATTGAAGGCATCATTTCTCCCTCCCTGAATTGTTTTCGATTGCCATTATGAAGGGAAAAAGCTGGTGCAGGGCATGCAATTATAAGCCTGAGGGGATTTATTTTTTCAATTTCAAAAATACCAATACAAGAATCGAGTGGTTGCTATGCAAGTTATAGGAGTTCATCTGGATCGTTGCACAGGCTGCAAGACCTGTGAGCTGTATTGTGCTGTAGAAAGGGGAAGTGTGGGAAAGACATTGCTTAAAGCCGTTCAGGAATCACCCGCACCTCAATCACGTGTTCGCGTGGAAGGGAGCAATGATGCACCGCTTCCATTTCAGTGCCGTCACTGTCTTCAGGCACCTTGCCTGAACGCTTGCCTCTCCGGGGCTCTGGTCCGTGACCCCGAGACAAATATGGTGGTCATTAAGGAGGATCACTGCATTGCCTGCTGGACCTGCACCATGTACTGCCCCTATGGAGTTATTTTCCCATGGCCGCAAAGGGAAATAGCTCTCAAATGTGATCGTTGCACCTACATGGAAAGCCCGATTTGTATTGAAGTCTGTCCCACACATGCTCTGGAGTTAGTGGAATTGGATGACTTCGATTTAATGCTTCGCAAAAAAAGACAGGAAATTGGCGAAACCCTGGCTTCCAGGAAAGAAAAAGAGGGATTGCTCTTGCTGGATCTCGGCCGGTAACCGGATGACCCAATTTTATTGCTTTTGATTAATGACGTAGGAGTAAATCAGCTTATGGAAACAATTCATGTAAAAACAGTGGATCCGATCAGCCAAGACCTTCTGCGCTCAGCGGCCCAACAGGGATTGAAACTTAACTGGGAGCGTTACGAGAGGTTGCAGCCCCAAGATGGATTTCTGCGAGTTGGCCTGAGTTGTCCCTTTGGGTGTCTGCAGGGACCTTGCCGTATCGATCCCTTTGGGTACGGCCCCGATCGTGGGCTTTGCGGCCTGGATCGGGATAGTATGGTGGCTGCCTTGATGCTGCGTCTTTCTCTCCATGGGGCCCTGGAGGCGATGAATGATGCATCGGCGCCTGGTAAAATCTCCGAAATATCCTTGTCCGCGCCTCTGAATGAAATGGTCAGCCGGGCTCTTGAAAATCTTGGAGGCAACAGCCTTTCCTCAGAGGAGATCTATCGTAGTGCTTTTCTTCTGCAAAGGCCCATGGAATCCCCTGATCGCTTGATCCTTCAGACCCTGCGCGTGGGAATCTTGACTCTGGGAATTTTAGAACAAAGCCAAATTGTGGGAGATGTCTCGGAGAATCTGCTGTGCAAGGCGGGATATGGGCTTCTATCTGGTAATGACATTATCATAGGGATAAGCGGACATCCTTCATGGGAGCTCCTTGAAAATATTTTGCAGGAGGCTTCTCGCAAGTCACCGGCCGGAGTGCGATTGATCTCTCTAGGTGACTGGATTTCCCTGAAAGACGGATTTTTACCTAGTGCCTGCACCTCTGGCGAGGCGGAGCTGGTGTTGAGTTCCGGGAGAATCGATCTTCTCCTTGTCGGACCGGAAACGGATCCATCTCTGCCTGAGCTGTGCCAAGTCCTTGATGTGCCTGTGATTTCGTCTCAAGATGTCCATGAAGCAGGAGAAATCTTGCAACTTGCCCGGCGCTCTTCCAGCATAAGATCCCGCACGGCCTTCACTCCAGACCCATCTCTTGTACAGGAAGCCCGGGTCATCATGGCCCATCAGTGCCTAGAAGAAGTATTGAAAAAGGACTCCACCACAAGAGTGGCTCTCCTGGGTGGGTCGGACACTCCTCGGCTCTCCTTAGGTGGAATACCGGTGGAGCTGGCTTCCGCTCTATTAGGGGAAGGGTGGCTCTTGGCCGGATGGGGAGATGCCGCTCTATGGATGCTCAAAGAAGGGCTTGCTTCAGAAGCGAGAGATTATCCCGCTCGACTTCTTGACGATCAACAGGGTCCTCTGATAGCCCTGAAGGCTATGGCTGCATCAGGGAAACTGGAGAACCTTCAGGGGATCTGCTTCACAGGCCTCAAGACCTGTCGGGATCTTTCCGTGGCGCTGGGCTTAGCCAGCCTGGGATGTGAGGTTTGTGTTACAGCGCCGCTTCCAATCTGGGGGAGCGAAAAGGTCCGTAACCTGCTGGTTGACAAGTTAGCAGCAGTGGGCGGAGCTCTGATGCATTTCGACCACCCAGCTCACACCCAGGAAATACTGGAATGGTTTCAGAAGCATTAATCACAGAAATGACGCTCAGAGCAACAGATGTGTCATCAGGCCTGGGAAAAGCAATTAACTCAGGTTATAGATAAATCGCTATGGTTCTAATATTTTTCGATCACGAACTGGTCCCCCAAAGGGGCATTTCACCTATGGTAAATATAAACCGCTTAGGGATATTTCAATGGAATGCCTGATAATTGGCGGAGGAGCCGCAGGCCTCCAAGCTGCTCTTATGTGCAGGCAATGCTGGCCGGAAAAATCCGTTACGCTTATCGAAGCTGAAGGGGAGACGGGGTACTACCGCACCCTCTTGCCCCAGTTCATGGCGGGCCGGATGGAAGAGGAAAAGCTGTTTTTCTGGCGGCCCGGCGAGGACCCTCTCTTTAAGGTTCTATCAGGTACGAAGGTTCAGTTCCTGGACAGGGCGAACCAATGCCTGCACCTGGAAAACAATGAGAAGCTCCGGTATGATCGTCTGGTTTTGGCGCCAGGGGGACGAGCGCTTATTCCTCCTGTTTGCGCCGGTAATTCATGCCGGGGGATATTCCCCGTCCGCGATCTCACAACAGCCAGAAAAATTCGAGCATGGCTCCCAGTAAACCAGAAAGTTGTGGTGCTAGGGGGCGGATTGGTAGGAGTGAAAACGGCGATCTTTCTCAGGCTTTCAGGGATCACGGTTTCCCTAATACAGAGAAGGCATCTTTTGGCCCAGTTGTTGAGTCCCTGGGCAGCAAGGCCGGTGGAAGACCATATCAGGCGAATGGGAATTAGCCTCTTTCTGGGTTGTGTTATGGAAGATATCCACATAGAGAAAGGATCGATAAAATCCGTGCGTGTGGGAGGTCAATGGTTGCCATGTGATACCCTGATTGTGGCTGTCGGCTCAACACCTGATATAGAGTTTCTTGAGGATACAGGCCTGCTGGAGAATGGGGAACTTATCGTGTCTCATACCTTGCAAACTCGCGACGAAAAGATATACGGCGCGGGAGATGCAGTCACAATCTCTAGTCATGGGGGTGAGAAATTCGCCCTCTGGACATGGCCCCAGGCTGTTTCCCAGGGAAAGCAGGTTGGAGCAAATCTTTATAGATCCTTGCCGAATCGCCTTACCGTGATGACTCGTCCCAACTCAATGAACCTCCATGGGCTATCGGGGGTGATCCTGGGAGCACCAGTGCCGGGAGCAGAGGTTATTCATTATGCAGGGCCGGCTGAAGGTGTTTATAGAGAGTTATTTATCAGAGAAGGTCGCATTGTCGGTGGGGCGTTGGTGGGGGACATTTCGGGGGCCGGCCCTTTGCACGCAGCCATGATCACCGGGAAAGAAATGGATGAGGAGCTTTACGACCTGTTAAAGCCCCGTAGCAGAGTGCTTTCTCGTTTTGTGGGAGACTATTTTGTGCAACGAAGGAAGGCCCGGTTCCTGCTGCATCAGGAGATACAGGCATGATCATTCATGAGGAAATTTGCGTTGGTTGTGGGCGTTGTCATCCGTATTGTCCCACAAATGCTATTCTATTTGAGAACCTTAAAAGCGTGGTGGATCAGGAAATTTGTTATGAATGTGGGTCCTGCCTGCGGGCTAATATATGTCCCGTAAATGCCATAGAGGAAAACCCGCATGTTTATGAATATCCTCGGGCACTTCGGAAATATTTCAGCGACCCCGAAGCCACCCACGCTCTGACTGGGATGACAGGCCGCGGCACCGAGGAGTCAAAAACCAACGACGTCACTAACAGGTGCGGTCCTGGTGATGTAGGAATCGCAGTCGAGGTAGGCCGGCCTACCCTCGGGATGAGCCTGGGGGAGATCCAGAAAATCACCCGGGCTCTGGCCAGGGCCGGTATTCATGAGATCGAGCCCGAAAACCCGTTCAATTCCATGATTCAAGATCCATCCACCGGAGATCTGAAACCGGAGTTGATGGGGGAACGGGTCCTCAGCGCAATTATCGAGATACAAGTTAAGAGGGATCGGCTGCGCCATGTCTTGCGCACACTTAAAGACGTGGCCCCGGAGCTTGACAGCGTTTTTTGTCTGGATGTTTACACTCAACTGGAACCCGGGTTGAAAGTGCCTCAGGAAGTGTTGGATGCCATCGAATCAGAGGGGCTAACTTGGTGGCCCAACGCCAAGATTAATATGGGCCTTGGAAGGCTCTAAGAATAAGGAAGTACCATGACACACAGTCTGCATAGAGAAGGGAAGCTGGATTCATTGGAGCGGGACTATGCCCTGTTCATCTACCCTGCGCGTGGCTTCAATCATGTGGGCGCTGGCCCGAAGGTGCGCCGCCTGATGGAGCTGATGTATCTGCAAGGTCCCTCAAACATGATTGTCTCCTCGCTGCGTCGCAACCTATACAGTGGCGTCAGTTCAGAGGAAGTGCTGGAGAGCATAAAGGATGGTGATAGAGTTTTTTCCGTATTCAACAGCAGAGAAAAATTAAAGGAAGCTCTTGTCCGCATCAAGGAGGCGGATGAGGGTCTTTCCATAGTGGTTAGTGGCCTTATCGATAAGGTCAAGGAAATAGCGGATGAGATCGAGTTGAATCCGCACACTATCAATCTCTCCCTGGGAATTCATGGCTGCACAGATCGGCTTCCACCTCCTGACATCCGACAGTTCACCACCATGTGCGGACACGGTATGGTATCTCCGAACCTGGTGTGCGACGTAATCCGCAAGTTGAAAACGGGGAAGCTCAATTCCTGGGAGGGGAGCTTGATTTTGGCTGCCCCATGCTCTTGTGGGATATACAATCCTCACCGTTCCGAGGAATTACTAAATGAGTTGACCCCGCTGTACACGGTAAATCGATGGTGATGGCTCAATACCGAAGTTTTCCATAGAATAGTTAGTCATTATAAGTCCTTGGCTCATATTTCCAGATTAAGAAATCGTGGCATCCTCAAAGCCAGCATGCCTCACCCCGGCCCTGTTGAAAAGCAATATTAAGTTCGGGCATGACATTTATTCAAGCACTGTTGTCAATTACCCTGATAAGGTGCATTCACTCAGATCTTAAATTATCCCGGATTTTGCAGCCTCGTAGGGTGGGCTGTGCCCACCGGAGCAGCCCCGGGCTGCACAGGCAATGAATGATCACGGCTGGCGGGGCCATCGAAAAGGAAGAATCTGAGCCTTCGGCTCCCACACATCAAAAGATGTGTGGGCCACCCGTCCACCCGCGGCCGGGTATGATAGGCATGGTGGCATCTCAATTCAGGCGGCTGACCTCTACCTGTGGGATTCAAAGCGCAAAAAGATCGTCGGCCATGAGGGGTATAAGAAGTATCGAAGGCTGCATAATTACTGGAAAAAAACTGGGAGGCAAGCCGATGATCAAACGGGATTTAGGGCATCTTGAAGGATAGTTTATGTGTGATAATCAAAATTTGATCTGGCAGACGCTGGCAAATCAAGTCTCGGCCAATTGTTTCACCTACAAAGAGTGAGGAATAGTCTATAATAAGAATCATTGATTTGCTGTTGAAAGAAATAACGCTCGAAACTCAATAGCACCTATCGGAGGGCGGCCTCAACGGAGCGCGTCCTTTGGCGAATTAAGTAATTGTCTTCCCAAGGGGGCCCACCAGTCTTTTGGCGATCTCCCTTTTCATGAAGGGGAGGATTTAACGGTTATCTTCTCATGTGCAATCTGGTTTGAACTCGGGCTTGCAGCACGACAAGTCTTAGAAGGGCCGGGAAAGCGCGCCCATCCCCGGCCCTCGCCACCGCATTATGGCGGCTATTTGGCCGGGCCTGTTTTGGGCAGGTAATCTTTTGAAGCCCATTCCACCCAGGAGAAATCGTACATTCTCACGTCGGGATATCCCAGGACCTTCAGGACGAAAAAGGTGTTTGAGGCAAAATATCCCGTGTTGCAGTAAGTTACGATGGTCTTGTCCCGGGTGATGCCTCTGTCCCCGTATATGCCTTCCAGCTTGTCAGGCGGCTTGAGGTAGGTTTTGTTGTCCCATAGCGTCAGGGTGAGTACGTTCACCGCCCCAGGGATGCGACCCGCAACCGCGGCCCTGGGATGTTTTGCAGTGCCCACAAACTGCTCAGGCGGCCGGCAGTCCAGGATAGCCACTTTCGGATTGGCAAGGTTGGCCAGAATGAATCCCTTGGTGGCCAGAATCCTTGGATTGGGTTGAACCACAAATACCCGGGGCTCCGCCTGCTTGGTCTCAGTGGACACGGGCAGGCCCTGCTTCTCCCACTCGGGCCATCCCCCGTAAAGAATGCCCACGCGGTCGTGGCCCGCGTAGTTCAACTCCCAGAAAAGCCGAGTGGCGTCCCAGCCGGTATCGTCATAGAGCACCACCATTGTCTGTGAGGTTATTCCCAGTGTGCGCCCGAAGATCTCCTCCTGGTCCTCCAGCATCCGGCGCACGCCGGGAACTCCGAAAGGGCTCTCCACCCGGAGTTCCTTAAAGACGTTAAAAAACACCGCCCCCGGAATATGGCCCTTCTGATAGAGCTCCGGCTCTCTTCGGCAGTCAATGATTCTGAGGTCTGGCGCCTGAAGGCTTTCGGCAAGGACCTCCGCCTTGATGAAGAGCTTGGGATATACCACCTCCGCCCCGGCAGGAATCGTCAGGGCTGTCACCATCCATACCATTACCAGCGCAAAGACAACATACTTCGTGTTCTTCATAACTCAATCCTCCTGTATTGATTTGTGCGCCGCATTCGTTCTGCTAATTCTTGCGTGCGAGGCCCGAAGTTTGAAACAAGTTTAAAATTTACTATCAAATGCTGAACATATTTTAGAATTTGGCATCAAAAACATCACAATCATGCAAGTTAGGATTTCCATATCCATAATTATCACACCAACCTGCAAGCTGAATCTCCGCCTCAGAAGTACCCCTTTCTTTTCCTTTTCTTTTCCTCCCCGGCCCCCCCGGTTTTCTCAGGAATCCGGTGGGCCGGGACCATGACCGCCGCGTTGGCCGCGGGGTACTTTACGTCTTTTTCGGTGAGGAAGAGCTCCATGTTTCCATGACAGTTGTCGCATTGCCTGTTCTGATAGGTCCTGCGCTGAATGTTGTGGGGCGATGTGTACTTCCACGTGAGGCCGGCCTCGAAGTTGGCCATGGCTCCCTTGACGTAATAGTCGAAAATCCCAGGGTCCACGGGCACCCTCCTTAGCAGCACCCACGTATATGGCCGAGCCGTGTCCTGGCGGGGATTGAGACCGATCTTCAGGTCTTCCGTCTCCTTGAGGTTCTTGAAATACGGAAAGCCCTTTCGGTCTTTCCCCACGTGGCAGGCGAAGCAGTTGGCGTAGTTCTGGGAATGGCACACCTGGCACTGCACTTTGTCCCCGTGAATGGCATGCTGCTCGATGCTGGCTTCTTGGGTATGGCAGCTTTTGCACGTTGGGAGGTTGCCGGCCTGGTAGCGGTCCCGCTGCCCTGTCTTGCCGTCGCCGTGGATCTCCGCGGCGCTATGACACGACATGCAGTCCATGTTTTTCTTTTTGTAGTGAACGTCCCCCAGCCCTATCTTGCCCAGGTACTCTCTGCCGATGCGACTTCCGTGGCAGGCGGTGCACTGCTCGGTCATGTGGGGCTTTTTGAGGAAGGCGTGGCCAGCCGCCAGGCCCCCTTCCACCGAGGTGGGGCGGCTCACGTGGCACTGGCCGCAACTGCTGTGGCAGGTATAGCAATGAGTTTCCATGGCCGCGTCTATCTTCTGGAGGATATTCGGGGCGTCGGAAGTTCTGGCTTCGATCATGGGCTTGTAGGTGGCCAGGGTATAGTGCAGGGAGACCCGGGCCGGTGGAATGATTTCCTCGTGGCAATCTCCGCACGCCTCGGCCGCGTCGGGATAGGTGGGATCCCACACCAGCCCCTGGTGGGCCTGGGCCATCTGGGAGGCGTCTGGGTTGCCGCCGTGGCACTTTTGGCATGAAATCTGGCCGTGGTCGGTCTCCAGGAATGAGCGGTCCACCAGGACCTTTTTCCATGGCTCCACCGGAGCCACCTCGCCGCCTCAACCGGTGCCAGCGGTTTCTGTGGACTTTTCTTTTTTCGGCAGCTTCGCGACAATTTCCTGGAGCTTGTTCACATTGGTGTGGCAGACTATGCAGCCGGTATCGGAAGCCACCCCCGAAGAAAGGCTTATGAAAGCAAAGGCTACAACGAGGCCTGCCGGCACAACTAATCTCCATATACTTTTCATTGCTCCTCCCGAATTTCCCACTCAAGAACCCAAACTTCATTCCAGCCAAATTTTTCTCGACATCACAGGCCGCCTCCCCAGGCCAGACCAACGGCCTGTGCCGCCCAGTGTCCGTAACTGGAAGCATTCAATAATACATGGAAATATTTTGTCAAGAATAAAATGGGCTGATGCTTCCGGTTTTTTTAGAACTTACACTCATGTAACCTCCCGGCAGGCCGCTTGAAGAGTTTGGGTCGGGACCCCCGCGCCGCGTTATTTTCATGGTCCGCGGGTACAGCCCCGGAATGACAATTACAGAGATAAATAGACACTTTTTAAAAGAATCCGTCAATTCTTGCTTTCAGGAAAGAATGCCCTGTGAGGGCGGGTGGCCCACACAACTTGTTGTGTGGGAGCCGAAGGCTCAGGTTCTCATGATACTTCCCATACAATAAAGATACCGGGCTGGCGGGTTGCCATATTCAGATCACATCACATCAAAACCATGCATCAATCAGGACACCAACGCTCCTATGGGAGAAATACCATAATGCGCTGCTCCATTTGTATTCAGCCGCCGATTTCACAATTCCCTTCCGAACGGGATTTTCATGCATATAAGTTAATTTTTCATGGAGCTTCTCACGTGTGCTGATGTTGAAATCATAGTAGCGCCTCTGCCAAAAGCACACAACCTCACGGCCGCTTCTATGAGTCCTCAAATGATCGAGTATATCCGGTATTGTTTTGTTATAATGAAAATCTCCCCGCCCAGTGACGATATTTCGTTTAATGGGTACTTGGGTACTATTGTGATCTATTCATGCCTCGAAGAGAAATAACCTGAGCCTTCGGCTCCCACACATCAAGATGTGTGAGCCACCCGCGATTTGTTTTTTATTTAAACAATTTCCTAAAAATTTTTTATTAACGCACTTGCTCTCCATTCTCTCTGCACAGCGGGTGCACCAGGCCAAATTTCTTTATACCAGTTCAGTAATGTCCGGTTTACTTTACAATAAAATCAAGTAGTTGCAAACACG
>CAZTAS010000088.1:0-23310 GCA_964611635.1 uncultured Thermodesulfobacteriota bacterium | reverse complement strand
CGACTTTCAGTCGTATAACAAATCTACCTGCTTCAGCAGGTAGTGGTTTAATTTTTTTCTATGCAATATTTAAATCAATTCTAAAAACTCATTTCCGATCCCTTTTATACGTCTATTCCGTGACCAAAACTAACCCAAAACCTCCCCATAAAAAAGTAATTTTTGTGATCATAAGCACTTATTTTTACCATCTTTTTACAGGATGGCTCGCATGCGGGATAACGAAAGATCATTTCATCACTCTTGCGGATGGGGGCGGCTCTTCCCGATAACGTGCCAGGGCCTTTTGAAATGCCGAAAGACGCTGGCGGTCCGCCTTCTTTCTGCAGATAGAGATATTGACGAAACACTTGACAACGTTCCGTCCATAGGAGATGATGAGGGTAATTATCGTGGATTGAACGAACAGGAGGAACCTGCGATGAGAAGGGTGACTTTCTTCACAGCCGTGATATTTCTTCTCTCAAGCATTGCTTATTCTCAGACTGTCCCTCTTCCTGCTGGCCAGAAGATGTGGACATATTCCCCGGTCTCTTCGCCCGTCAGGGACACAACCCCCTCCGCGGCGCGACCCATCGGCGTCGGTTCCGCCTCTTCCGGCGGGAGCACGCTCAGTTTGCGGATAAGCTCCTATCGATTCGCAGGCGCCGTTGATTTGTATGTTGCCATCTCTATATCTGGAGACCCCACGAATCTCTATATTCTGAAACCCGATAACACAGTCCAAAGTTATTCGGAAGGGATTGTGCCATGGAAAACAAACTTAACAGATTCCATTGACGAGGCTCTCTTCGGTGATATCGATCTCTTTGCCGCTGGGATCCTTTCGGGAATTTATCAGCTCCACCTGGCTGCCACCCCTGCAGGAAATTTTACTACTTATTATCTCTGGACAACGTATTTCACCGTGGTGTCTGAACCGTCATGCAGTGCAACCATCCCCTCAGAGGCGGCGGCCCAGGGGAATTACCGGGCATTCCAATACGACATCGGAACCTCCGTGAGTGATGTGGCCATTGCCAACAGAGGCTGGCGCGCGGTGGCCGGGGGGCAGGACTACAACATCTACTACTTCAAGCGGTCCCAGGCCGCCCCTGATTTTACATACACCACGGGGGACCAGGTAAACTCCGTGGCCATCAGCCGCGATGGCCGGGCTTTCGCGGCGGGAAGCTACGATGGCCGCGTTTACTTCTTTGAATGCGACCGGACCACTCCCTCCTGGATTTACGATACCTCCCAGGATATCCCTTCAGGCACGCCCATGGTGGAAGCGGTGGATATCAGCAAAGACGGCCGGTTTATTGCCGCGGTCTCCCGTTATCATGTCTACCTCTTTGGACGATACTCGGCCACACCCTTGCTCAAGCAGAGCCTTTCATCGGGCTGGCTGGCCACGGTGGCGATTTCCGCTGACGGGTCTCACCTGGTGGCGGGCACCATGCCGGAAGGAAGCGGGGCACGGGTCTTTTATTTGAATCACCTCGGGCTCATCTGGACGTATACTCTTCAAGACCTGGGATGGGGGCCCAATGACATGCCCACACCGGTGGCCATTTCTGCAGATGGCCGGATGATCGCAGCCGGCGGCCGGGATAATAGGATCCATCTCTGGGCTGGCACGTCCTCCACACCACTCTGGACTTATCGGATCGCTCAGGAAAGCCCCGTGTTCTCCGTCAGTCTCTCCGACGACGGCGGGCGGCTGGCCGCCACGGGTGACTTCAAGCTCTTCTTCTTTGATGATACGTCCTCGGGTATCCCCACCTTCACGTATGATGGCACCGGCGGCCCTCTCATTCAGCAGCCCGTGGTATACTCCGGTCATGATACCGTGCCAACAAATAACACATATTCCGGGGTGGGAAACTTTCTGCACGCTGTGGATATCTCGGCTGATGGCTCTTACGCCTTGGCGGCGGAATATATTTACAACTATGCCTTCAGTTTTTACCGCGAATTCCAGCTCCCCTTCCGGGTCTACCACCTCACCGACAGCGCTGATAGTATTGGGGCGGTGGACCTTTCGCCTGACGGAGCGTGGATCATGCTGGGCAGCGTGTTCAACGGAGAAATCCTGCGCCTTGAAGTAGCGCCGGCGGAGGTTATCAAGGTGGATGTCCCTCTCTCTTACAGCATCATCGACGATACGGTTGACGACATTGCAGGGCTTATAGGAGGAGACAAGTTCAACGTGGACTACTGGATTATCAAGCCCGGTCGTGCCGCTGCGCTGACAGAAAACTGGTCTCTCTGGGCCATGCCGGCCCTGGGCGCGGGAGGGCTCATTCCACCCAACGTCAATCTCTGCACCGGGGACAAGGAGTGGACATATAGTAACACCCTGGGAGACGGCAACGCGGTGGTGAGCGGAACCCGCCAGATTGACGCCCCTCAGTGCCTGGAATCTTACATCTCGTCCATCGATTTATTCTACCTCATTGCCGGGCTGGATGATACGCCCTCAAGCAGTGATCTTTCGCGGGACGAGGCAATCCTGGCCAATGTCCAGATAGGGACAGGGTCCCCTTGAGATGTCTTCGCTCTCTTGCTCTTGTAGTATGCAGGAATACCGGATCAGTCACCGGACAAGGGCAATGCCCTCATCTTGCCATTCTGGGGATAATACCGTAGCTCCGTTCCAATAGATCTGGAAAAGATATTATCCGAGCTCGGAAGTTCACCGCCAATCAAATGAATTCCTCAGAGACTGGCAATCCAAAGCTTTGCAGGGTCATTTTCTGGCCCAACCTGGTAAGAATCATTTTACGGCAATCGAAAGATTCATCGACCCACACAGCCCGCTTATTAACGGAATCGTTGATTTCATGGCGGAATGCGAAAAAGGTTAAATCGCGGGGTTCCCCATCTTTGATGAAATCTTCCTGAAAGTATTGCTAGACCGATTTCCATAAACTATGTACATTAAACAGGTAATCCAAAGGATGAGGGTGTAGATATTGATTCACTGGATGATGCGCCGTTTTATGCACACTGTAAAAACCCAAGGCCCTTTAGAGGGCAACATAAGACTTGTTATGAAATCTCAAGGACTTAAATTCCTGAACCATGAAAGGCTCAGAAGGTTTTTGCGGAAGAGAACGGTCTGCCTTTGCCAGCTTATGCAGACTGTATATTCATTGTTGTCCTGACGAACAAGGAGAAGACCATGCCAAAGGTGCTCATCAAGTGCGGAAGGTGTCAGGGTACTGGTACAAGGGATCGAGACGGGAGAGCTCCTCAGTGCTCAGTTTGTGGAGGCACCGGGAAAATCTTCTTCCCCGAGCCTTTCGTCACCTGTGGGAGATGCAATGGTGATGGGACGAGGGATCAGGACTGCCGCGACCCTATCTGTCCAACATGTAAGGGAGCAGGCGTGGTTTATGCCGAAGACATTCGCGAGTTCTGATCTGGGGGAATCATTCATAGAGCCAGTAAAAGCATAACAATTGCGTTCACACGGAGGGCAATCCCCTGCGATCCGTTGCCGCAGGTGATCGCCACGTTATTCTCTCTCTTTTAGTCGCAAATCAGCCAATTTCATCGCAGACCACTCCACACCCTTTTTAAATTAAACAATGACCGAGACTTGATTTGACAATGTCTGTCAGATCAAATCTTGGTCTTTACATTTTAAGATTTAAACAAAATAAATATCTTATTTTTGTTCTATGTAATACTTAAATCAATTATAAAACTTCATTTCCGATCCCTTTTATACTTCTATTTCGTGTCCAAACCTCGCCCAAAACCTACCCATAAAAAAAGTAATTTTTATGATCATAAGCACTTCTTTGTGCCATTTGTCTACATGGATGGCTCGCCTTCGGGATAACAAAAGATCATTTCATCTCTCTTGCGGATGGGGGCGGCTCTTTGCGATAACGTGCCAGAGCCTTTTGAAATGCCGAAAGGCGCTGCTGGCTGATTCGCCGCAGCTGGCCGTTGGCATCGGCGAACACGTGGAGGGTTCGCCCGGTGACCAGCAGCTCATCATGTTGGTTGACTACCCGGTAAAAGCACTCGATCTTTGCCCGGGTGAGCCCCCCGATCGTGGTAAAGATGCGAACGGTATCCCCGTAGCGGGCCGGGCGGATGTAGTGCGCGCTGGCCTCCTTTGCGGGCAGAAAAATGCCTTCATCCTCAAGGCCGGTATAAGGAATTCCGTTACCTTCCAGAAGCTCTGTTCTGGCCACCTCAAACCAGATCAGGTAATTGGCATAATAGACAAAACCCATCTTGTCCGTTTCCTGGTAGCGGACGCGGATTGTTGTTTCGTATCCCTTCAAAGGTCAAACCCTCTCCAATACTTGCTCTATGTTGAAGCTGAACGGGAAAATCAGCCCGTGGACAAGACAAATTCTCTTCCCAAAAGCGTTTTTGAAAGTATAACAATATTTGAATGATGTGGCAATAGGGTTGGTTTTGAGGGGAATTTTTTAAGTATTCGAAAACACAAAAACTGGATTGTTTTATTCAAATCTTAAAATAATACTATATAGTTTTGATAAATGGAGCTTGACCTTGCAGCTAATATTTGCCAGCTTTGATCTTACTGAAAATGGTCAGTTTTTGGATTTAAGAGTTGGAATAAGCGGTGATTTGCGTCTGAAATATGGTATGGATAGGAGTTGGCAATAAATAGTCCAGGCCTTGGGAAAAATGCCTCTTGGAGCCAATTCCTGAGTGCTTTTTGGCGCCGTGAAATTTGATGTATCTTATAATCCAATCACAGTACGCTCTTTCTATGCAATATGCGCAGTCATGATATCGTAATACCTGCCGAACCAGATCCATGAGCTTCAAACGAGGATCTGGTCTGAATTTCTGCTTGCTTTCCATTATATTAGAAGATATATGTTATAAAAGGAAAATTAAAGGAATATTTTTGAGTCCATGCTCTGCTAATACGTTCATATATGGAAAAATTGGGATCCTATAATAGCGATATCAACTAAAATCCTCCATTTATCAATACTATTATGTGCAGCTCTCACTCATAGGCTAAAGTAAAAGCGGGTGATCGGAGGGCACAGCTTTACATATTTGACGTAACGTTCGCATCAATCAGCAGGAGCAAGAACATGAAGATCAATGTCACAGGAGCCTCCGGGCAATTGGGTCGGAAAGTAATGCGAGCGCTTCTGGATCATGGAGCAGAGGCAAATGACTTGATTGCCAGCGTTCGCACCCCTGATAAAGCCAGAGATCTGACAGAGCTAGGAGTGGCCATTCGGAGCGGGTTTATGAACTGACTGGAGCTGATGCCCTCTCGATGCCGGAGCTCGCTGATATCATCTCTCGCGTGACCGGCAAATCGATTAAATTTGAATGTGTAACGGAAGAAGAATTTGCTGAAATTTGTCGTGAGGGCAAAGAGGACGTGTCTGAAGAGATGATTGAGGTATTAACTTCACTGGACAGAGCAGTAGACAACGGCGAATTCGCTACTGTCACAGACCATGTGCGTCGTCTTACCGGTACCCCTCCTGAAACTGCGGAAAGCTATCTCAGCCGAACGGCGCGCATAATTTGAAAGATGAAAGGGTTGGCGCATAACAAGCTTTTGCAACGGACGGCAAACGCGTCTTTTTTCTTGATTAAGTGTAAATTTTATGGCGTTTGACGCCGCTGAAACGCCTACCTTTAAGAAAGTTGCTGAGACAGATAACCTTGCCTCGCTGTTGAGTTCAAGAAGGATTTGTGAATCGGAATAAAACCTCAAGATGATTATTTGCGATTGAATTATTCCAATTGACATCCAAGAGCTTTTTCGCAGATATTACCCTATACAAAAGGGAAACTTTTATCAATAAGGAGTGTGAGGTACACATGCTCAACATCAAGGATGTTCAAGCACTACTTGTCGCGAAATAGGAAAGGTGCGTTGAAAGGAGAGATTTATGGAGTGGCAAAAGTTGTTAATTGATGGATATGGGCGGGTATTACAAGTTTTGGAGAAGGCGCTGGATGGGATGACTCTGGATGATCTGAACGATCCGCCTAACCCGGACTGTAACAGCATGGGCTGGTTGGCCTGGCATCTGACGCGGGTGCAGGATGACCACATTGCGGATCTAATGGGGGAGGAACAACTCTGGATAAAAGACGAGTGGCATGCCAAGTTCAACCGTGCGCCCAACCGCAAAGACATCGGGTTTGGTCACAGTTCAGAGGATGTGGCGGCTTTCAAATCACCTGGAGTCGAGACTCTCTTGGAATACCATCGCGCCGTGCTGGAGCGATTGAGGCGATATATCGGCAGCCTCTCAATGGCTGACCTCGACCGTGTGCTAAATGAGCCATGGTTTCAGCCCCTGCCTACAGTGGGCGTGCGTCTGGTCAGCGTCCTGAGCGACTGCCTACAACACGCTGGCCAAGTGTCGTATGTGCGTGGTCTGTTGAAAGGCAAGGGCTGGTTGGGTGTGTAATCAAGGCAAAAGCCCAGTAGTGGTTTGCTGGACAACACTATTATTTGCCCATGATATAGGGGAGTCATGTGTTTATTCCTCCGCACGGGGTATCCAGGGTTCTATTATCATGAAAATATATTTACACAGTATTTGAAAACCCTCTACTGAATCCTCCCGCATACAAGGCGAGGCATCAAAAGGAAATTCTTATTTATATATCGGTGGGATTTCTTCCCTTAAACCCCTTTAATGCAGCCATTCATCCTCGGCCACAGCACGGGGTATTCTGGCAAAATTTCATAAAAGACTTACAATATAGTGAGGTGCAGAATCCACCAAGTTTCTCTTTCCGGGCTTTGTAAATTCGCAAAAGGATCACTTGAAATGCATAGGCTTGTAATTAAAATCTGACCCATGAAAACCCTCAGAATTTATCATTTCCTGATCGGCGAAAATCTCAAATTATTAAACCAATCGAACGAAACCATGAGTAAAAATCGTTTCCAGTTTGGCCGCCGTTGGCACTCCAGAGGCTCCTCCCAGGCATGGGAAGGCTATAAGAATATTGAGTTCCCTGGACACAACCTACCCTATCATATAACTCATCTTGAAAATTAAGTTCTTTTAAGGGATCAAATGATCTAATTGAATATTTCACATATCATAAATTTTCGATAAAAATTGTGAAATTGAGCGCATTAAGCCTCCTTTTTGCGAGGTCACTGATAAATGGGTGATGGAGGCTCCTTAGAGCCACACATCATATACTCTCCAATACATATACATTGCGATACATGACTTTCTTCAGCACTGATTTATTAATTTTGTTCAAGCATAAAAATGGAGCGTATTCCACGCCGTTTTTTAAAAAAATTTTGTATGTTATACCTTGACAATCGTGGGTTCGTGAGAATAATCTATGGCTCGGGAGGGATCGCTATCAAATCTGTTTACGGAAACATCGAAGGACTGAAGGGCAACCAGATCCAGCGAATACAGCGTATTTATCGCCGGCGCATCCCGGAGCGAAATTTCATCAGCCCTGAACTGGCCCGTTACATGACAGAGCTTTCACGCGAGATCGGCCGACAGATCGGGGTGATGGTTGATCGCGGCGGCAATGTGCAATTCGTGCTGGTGGGGGACACTCGTCGCATCGTGTGGCCGGATGTGTCCAGGTATCGCGTGGGAATTGGCCGCCTCAGGGGGCTGCGAATGCTTCACACCCACCTTGAGGGCGAGCCGCTGACGCGTGATGACCTGAACGACCTAGCGTTGATGCGCGTGGACATGATCGGCGCCATCACCGTGGCTGATGGAGGGCTGCCAGGACAAACGCATTGGGCCCATTTGCTGCCCCCAAACCCTGAAGGCACCATCTGGAGGATAATGGAACCCGAGCATCCTCCCCGAATGGAGATGGATTTCCTGGAGTTTATTCGCACCCTTGAAGACGAGATCGGCCGATCCCAGCGCATACGCGAGGTGGAAATGGGATCAGACCGGGCCATCCTGCTCTCCATCACCACCGGGCCTCGCTCCGCCGTTCGCCATAGCCTTCAGGAGCTGGAAGAACTGGCCCGCTCATCCGGAGTTTCGGTGGTGGACAGCGTCATCTTGCAGCGTCAGACCATTGATCCACGAACACTGATGGGCCGCGGGCAGCTGAACGAGTTGGTAATTCGTTCACTCCAGCAAGGGGCAAATCTCCTCATGTTCGATCAGGATATGAACCCTTCCCAGGTCCGCAGTATTACCGATTATACTGAATTGCGCGTAATTGACAGGACCCAGTTGATCCTGGACATTTTTGCACAGCGGGCTCAAAGCCGAGAGGGAAAGCTCCAGGTGGAATTGGCCCAGCTTCGGTACCTGCTTCCCCGCCTGGTAACCAAGAATACCGCCATGTCGCGTTTGACAGGCGGTATTGGCGGTAGAGGGCCGGGAGAGACCAAGCTCGAAATTAATAGGCGCCGCGCGCGGGAACGCATCAATCGTTTGGAACATGAAATCAAGCAGATAAATAGACAACGGGACCAGCGCCGAAACAAGCGCCGGACAAATAGGCTGCCTATAATCTCCATTGTGGGCTATACCAACGCCGGAAAATCCACATTGTTAAACACGCTGACGCACAGTCAGGTTCACGTAGAGGATCGACTTTTTGCGACTCTGGACCCCACCAGTCGTCGCCTACGATTCCCGAGAGACTTCGAGGCAATTATCACTGACACCGTTGGTTTCATACGGGATCTTCCCAGGGATCTCATTGCTGCATTCCGGGCCACTCTGGATGAGCTTAAAGAGGCGGATGTGCTGGTTCACGTCATCGATGCCAGCAGCCCCCGATTGGCCGAACAGGTGATCTCGGTGGATTCGATTCTAGCGGACCTGGAGCTGCAGCGTATTCCAATCATCCGGGCTCTCAACAAGGAAGACCTGGTGGATCCTTTGCAGATGGCACAGTATCAGCGCCAATACGGTGGAATAGCCATCAGAGCTACGGATGCCTCTACCCTGCCCCCTCTGATTCATGCATTAGAAGAAACACTCTGCCGACCTCTGGAGATGGCCGGAAAATTATAAGAATCGCGAAATCCGAAACACGAAACAAATACAAATGATCAAAACGCAAAATCCAAAGCAATTTTATTGAGAAGCTCGTTCATTTTTCGGATTTATTCAGTTTTTGTTTCGAATTTCGATACTTGTATTTTGAATTTGTTTCTGATTTCTTATTTACTTCAAATTTATTCCCAAACCTGGACAGGCCCTCCAGGTACTAAAAAAGAGCTAAAATCATGACAGATTTCTATCTTATCCGTCATGGACAGACCGCATGGAACAAGGATCGGGTCTTCAGAGGAAGGATCGATGTCCCGCTGGACGACACGGGCTGCGCAGAAGCAGAGGCTGTTGCCCGGTGGATTGAAGACGTTAAGTTGGACCACATATACTCAAGCCCCCTCTCCCGGGCGGTAGAGACAGCAACAATCCTGGCCCGGAATCGGGGTCTCAATGTTCGGAAGCTGGAGGGCTTGCAGGACATCAATTACGGAAAATGGCAGGGGTTGCCGGAGATAGAGGTCAGGCGAACGTACCCTGAGCTAATTCGAGAGTGGGAGACATCTCCCCACCAGGTGACTTTTCCTGAGGGCGAGAGCCTGGCATCGGTGCGGGCTCGAAGCCTTGACTGTGTCCGAGAGCTGACGCGCCGCCACCCGGGGGAAACGCTGGCTCTGGTCTCTCACCGGGTGGTGCTAAAAGTGCTATGCCTTGCCCTGCTGGGGCTTCCTGACTCCCACTTCTGGCAAATTCAGCAGGATACATGCTGCATCAATCGTTTCCGCCAGGACGGCCAGTCGGCCACCGTGCTCCTGCTCAATGACACCTGCCACCTCAAAAGCCTTCAGCGGGATACGGCTGGAGTCGATTTTTAATCATTACACTCATACGGGTCCTTTTTTCATAGCCGGAATTAAAATAAAGTGGAGTTCCGGTGGCTTCGAGAATATTTAAGATGCTTAAAAAATGACCCTCACCCCGCCCAGGTCCTGGATTGAAAAATGATGCTTTTCTTCAGGAGCGCCAATGAAGATATTATTCTTTGCAACACCGAACTCCTGGGAAACGGCTTCCACGATCTCAGGCCCAAATCTGCCCTCGCGCACCACCAGCTCGACTTTTAACATTGGAAAGATTTCTTGAATTGATTTCAGGCTCGCCTTTATGGATTCCTCTTCATTTTCTTCTGGCTTATTATAAAGATGCAATAACACTACCGACCGGCTCGATTCATTCTTCACAATGTACTGGAAGGCGGTAAACAACCTATTCAGACGACTGCTGCGTGCAAACAGAATCACCCGTTGCTCGTTTAATTCTACAATTCGATCAATTATCATGGTGCGCCAAACCAGAAATCTGACCATGAGATTATTTAACACCTCCAATATGGCTTTCAAAATGGGGATGCGCATATACACTAGAACAATAAGCAATACCGTTGGAACAAAATAATCCAAGAAATACACAAGGTTATTATAATCAATGATAACATTACCAACCATGCCAAAACTGGTAGCAGTCATGGCAACCAGAATAACGGCCCATGGTGCCCGGTAGGTTCGCTTGAGTTCTCTGTGCCTTATCTTCAGGAGAATATTGCCGAGGCCGAAAAGGGTCATGACTCCGAGAAAGGAAATAGTGTAAACCCCGGCCAGCGACAGCAGGCTTCCTCTGGTAATAATCAAAATGGATGAGCAGAGCAGGAAAAAAGTGATGATGATTCTATGACAGGTGCCTCTGCGATTTTTTTTCAAAAAGAATTGCGGCAGACATTGGTCAAGGGCCATACGCTGAATCAAACCTGTAACTCCCACAAAACTGGTCAAAACAGCTCCGGAGAGCACTGCCGCAGCATCGAGAACGACTATCATATTGAGCGTGTCTCCGCCTATTAGATAGGCCATTTCCGAGAGCAGGTGATCTTTGTGGCTGACAATTTCGGGCAAAGGCATTAGATTTAAAGAGATAATGGACGTCAAGGGGTTAAATATAGCAACTGCTATCAACATATTACGCAGAGTCTTGCGGAAAACCCCCACATCCTGCTCCTCCACAAAGTTGGCCGAACTCTCAAAGCCGCTGATACCCAAAAGGGCTGCTGAAAAACCTAAAAAAGCGGCAATTATCAGTTCATCACCCACTGGCATGGTTCCGAGATTTGTCTTTATAAAATGGAAATCAGCTGGTATGCTGACAAAGCCCATGATACAAAACACGGTCAGAGTGGCCATATGGAAAACGAAGATTGTTAGAGCCACAAAAGCTGACTCGGTAATGCCGATGATGGCAAGAGTGGCAAAGACGCCGAGTATACAAATCGTAGCTTCAATAACCCCAAAACCTGGAACTACATGATGCAGATACTCAACGCCGGTCTTGGATGAAATAACCGCGGTGGCAATGTAAGAAAGAACGGTCATGCAGGCTGCCACGGAGGCGGCAAACTTGGAAGTGCAGTTGAGCAAACAGTTATAAGTTCCTCCATTTAAGGGTAAGGCTTCAACAACCTCGGTATAGACTTTTTTATATAAATAGAGAATAAAAATTACTAAAAGGAGAACCAATGGAGCAAGGACACCCGCGAAAACCGCCGCGATACCGGAAACATAAAGGCATGAAGAGGTTATGTCATTGCCGCAAATTCCAGTGGCCAGCCATTGGTTCAACCTTTTTCTTGGGCGAGTTCCGATCAGAAATTCTTTGGGTGACGGGGGTGTGGAGACTGCTTTATGTATAGCCTTTTGCACCGTTATCTTTCCCTTTTGTTTTCGCCTGAGGAATACCTCTATCAGATATTACACCAGACAACTTTTGTCAGCCATGAATCCCTGCAATAGAGTTTTTATAAAAATGCGGCTGCAAGTTATGACCATAAACTCATTGACCGCCTCAAAGCGCATCAAAATAGCATAACCCCCGCCCAAAGGTGGTAAAAATCATGTGGTATATTGAATTTTATCACCCTACGTCCTACCCCCATCAACCACCAGGGTCTGGCCTGTCACAAACTCGCTGATGACCAGTCCGAAGATGGCTGCTGCAATGTCCTCGGGAGTGGCCACACGTTTGAGGGGAGTGGCCTTCCTGTGCTTCTCCATGAATTCTTCCCAACCTGAAACCCATCGCGTTTTCACAACTCCGGGGGCCACGGCATTGACACGGATGTCGGGTGCCTGGCTGACGGCCATCGATTTGGTCATGCAGATGATTGCGGCCTTTGATGCACAGTATGGGATTGAACTCCCATAGCCTATAATACCGGCTATGGAGGCCAAATTGACGATCTGCCCGCCGCCGCTCTGCTTCATACGGGGAATGGCTGCCCGGGAGCAGTAAAAGGTTCCCTTCACGTTGACCGCCATGACCCGGTCCCAGTTCTCGTCAGTCAGGCCATCCAGGTCTGCCAGGGGAACAAACTTCGTGTAGCCAGCATTGTTAATCAGTATGTCGAGCCGTCCCAACTTGGCTACCACTGTATCGATCATCTCCCTCACTGCCGCATCGTCCGACACATCCGCACAGATGGCCAGTCCCTTTCGGCCCAGCTTTTCTATTTCCGATACGGTTTCCTCGGCCTCCGATCGTGAGCGGGAGTAATTCACCGCCACGTCAGCACCTTCTTCAGCAAACAGAAGCGAAGTCGCCCGCCCTATGCCTGTGCCTCCCCCCGTGACCAGAGCAACCTTGCCTTCCAGGCGTCCCATATTGGCCTCCTTGATATATTAATCGTTCCTTCACAGCCATTTAACTTGCACTGATATCCATATCTGTGTTAATACCGAATTTCAATTGTTTTTAGCAAATCTTTTCAGTATTGGAGCATATAATAATTTTCAATCCTGTGTCTTACACTGCTTTTTGAATCTTGTAACCCTTCTTTGAGTATTTTGTCAAACTCTCTTTTCCCAGACTTGGTCTGAACAAAAGCTATGACCTTGGAGCCTCAATTGACATAAATCTTCCAATATCAGCAATTCATTTCGACTCCGCTGGACAAAATCCATAAAGGCCAATAATGATTAAATTGACATACCACCACCGAAAAAAAATGCGGCAGGATTTGCCCCCGCAGATGATGAATAATATTAGTGATATTCTTATAGTGATCTCATTACCCTATTCGGTAGCCCGCTTTCTGCAGACGTTCCCTGACCAGCTCCATGTCAACGGGCTTTGTTTCATCAAAGACAGCCTCGCCTTTATCGAGATCCACTTTTACATCTTTGATCCCTTCGATTTCGCTCAAGGCTTTGGTAACAGCCATAACACAATGCTGACAGGTCATCCCTTTTACTTTAACTCTGGTCATGATCTTATCTCCTTTTCCCTTTCAATCTTGATAAAGATGCAGAATTTATTTAAAAACCTGGCAACTTCCTTTTCTTCAAAATAATCGTGCGCCATTCCATGGAACCAGCAGCAGACTGAATACCCGATGGACGGGAAGATGGGTTTATCTTCCTTCCTTGCTTTCTGGAAAGCTCCATCCCCCAAGGGTACCAATCAACAGGATCCCCGGCATGCTGGAGAAGATAAGGGCTTTTTTCGTGCATCAAACGATTGGGCATGATTTTTGTCCTTTGTTTGCTTTCTTATAAGATATCCACAGGCACCGATAAAAAATGCTGATCTAAATTACAATATGCAATTGTTGTTTATCGGCTCCTTATATTTTTGTTTTCCAAGATGCTAGATTCTTTTTAAAAAGCACACGGAGCATAAACTAACGGCGGGAACCGAGCAGGACTCCCGCCGGTAAATTCAAGACTTATTTTACATTACCTCCAAGAATTTATGTTGAGCCTTCCAGAGTACAATATTTGAAATCAATCTCTTTCTTGCAGCCTTTGCAAATATGCTTTTTGTCAAACTCATCGGAAAAGATTTCCGTTTCCTTTCCACAATTAGGGCATTTACAAATGAATGATTGTAAGTTCCTGAATTTTTCAAAACCCGGACAATGTTGTGGTGTACTCATGAATATCCTCCTATCACTTTATCACTTTAGGAGCCGGGCTTTGGGTTGATCCCTAACCTGTCGCATTCCGGGGTATAACAAGTAATATCAAGAAAATCACATTTTTGGGGCATGATATTCATTTCTCAAGTCGCGCTTCTGGATGCAAAACATACCGGCATTTACTGCATTTTCAGGTGTTTTTTCTCATAAATTTAGGAGGGAAATCAGACCCCATCCAATCCGGCACGCTCAGCCTCCATAAACCAAGCTGAGGGATCGGTGAGATAGTACTTCATGTCGGAAATTGTCGAATAATGAGTCCGCTCCTCCCCAATCATGCGCTCAATGAATTCTTTCTCATGAGGATCGGTTGCTTTGCCGAGCTGCTCCTCATAAAACGATATAGAGCGAATTTCAAAATCGATGCCTATGTCCAGCGCTTCAAGATCGCTCGTGTCGGCCTTGATGTTTTTACCATGCTGGATTGCCATTTGCTTGAAGATCTCACCTAGATCTTCATGCACGAGCTTCATTGTTTTCCATTCATCTGACCAGGCCTGAGCACCTTTCAGCGAGTTATAAATTTTCTTGATGCGTTCTATATGAACAAGCTCATCCTCCATGAGCACGCGGAAAATTTCTTGCCCCAATTTGTCGTGGCAAGTTGAGCTCGCCTTCTCATAGAATGCTTTCCCCTTTTCCTCCATCTCCAACGCCGTGGAGAACATTTGCATAGTTCTGTCTTCTTTACTGATCATTTTTAAGTCTCCCTTCATGAGTTCATTCAAAAAGTCGTGCCACTCAAAGTATAATCTGGATTGGTTTCCTATAATCTCGTATGATTCTCAATATCTCATCGTTTCATTCTTTAAGATACATTCCTTTTTTGAACTGCTGAAGGTTTGCCAGGAGTTTTTTATGCTTATTATCATCCTCCCTGAGGTAGGAAAGCAATAAAACTGCTGGCAACCCGAGATAATTTTTCTGATTATCGAGGAATTCTAACCAATTTCTTCGTATTAGTTGAATTAACTTGCAGAGTTTTTCTTGTCAAGTCCCCTTTTAGAAATTTATGGGTGGGCACAAAATCACAGAACATAATGTCAAATTGAGAATTTCAGTGCATTGGAAATGGAGGAAGACTTGCCGTTGAAGGTGGTTTCTCTCTCGCCTCAGGCATTTCTTTTCGTCAATACGACTGGAGCAAGCTGCCGCTCCCGACAATGTTTTACTGGCTTTCGATCAAAATGACTTCCATCGATGAACAATCACATGCTCGAGCTTCTGCCACAACATCCGTGGGCTTTTGGGTGCATTTCATTTTCGCCACTATGGGTAATGCCGGTCCTTTTATGTGAGATTTGTATCCTTTTATTATCATGGACTCTTATCAATCAACAGGTCCACAGGTTCACGCCCGGGGGCTTCAATGCCGCGCCGTTCGAGTAATGAACCTTCAAGCCGATAAAGTTCTACCAAGGCCTTGAGATAATTCATAACTGCTTTAATTTCGGAAATCTGACTGGCCACAAGATCCCGCTGTGCCTGAGCGACAAGCAAAGTGGTTGATCTGCCGACGCGAAACTTTTCGGTCTCCGCCCTCATCTTCTCCTCCTGGAGTTTGCGGGTGGATGCTGTGGCAGCAACCTGCTCTTTGGCCCGGTTGACTCCTATGTAGGCCGAACGGACATCAACTTGAATAATCTGGACAAGATTGTGGATGGCTTCTTCAACCTGTTCTCGCTTAATTGTAGCCCTTCGGTGACGAGCATGAGCCGCTCGATTGCCTAAAGGGTATTCCACCCTTATACCAGCAAACATGTCGTAGCTTTTTCCGTCGAGATCGCTCACTGAGTCGCCAAAGGAATCGGCGTAGCCGCTCTTTCCAAGAGTAATGAACAGATCCATTTTTGGTAACAGGCCATTCCTGGTTTTGATAATCTCCAGGTCCCCGCGTTGAACTCCCAGTTTTGCTTGATTCAGATCGGGCCGCATGCGCAAAGCAACCTGCACGTGGGTGTCTACGTCATCCAGCTTTACATCGGGCACAGCGGGAAGATCCAGAAGAACAATCTCTCTTTTCCACAGATCTACACTGGGCGGATTGAGCAATCGTAACAACTGCAAATGTGTTGTGGCCAGGGTGCCACGGGCATTGATGAGAGCTTCCCGTCGCAACGATACTTCAGCCTGTGCCGCGGCGAGTTCGATCTCAGCCAACTTCCCAATTTTAATCCTTTCCTCAGTTTCGCGGAGCTGCTGCCCAGCAAGCTTCAAAGAAACGGTATAAATCTCTATCTGGCGTTTAGCGAGGGCATAGTCCCAGTAAGTTTCTTCAACCTGACCGATAAGGAATTCTGAGAAGCCGCGCAGCTCATACTGTGAGACGAGCGTATCGAGTCGGGCCTGGCGCAGAGTGGCGAGGTTTACTTTTATTCCAATTCCTCTGAGGAGGGCCTGGGTAACCGTCAGGCCGGCGCGTGTGACGTGCTGATCGCTGAAAGTATCCAACCATGTTCGATCCGTTGAAAGATCAACGCCCGCTGTTGTCCCTGTGGGGAAGAACTGAGAAATGCCCAGATCGGCACCTGTGCTGCTGCTCTTAAAATCAGAGATTTGACCGGTAGTTCTTGATTGCTGTTTACCCCTTGTGTGGGAACCGGACATACCACCGCCCAGCACAGGATCGAATACTGCACGCTCCTGATCTTCGAAGGTGCGGACAATCGGGGGATTTAATCGCTCAACACTTAAAGAGCGATTATTTTCCAAGGCAAGAAGTATAGAGTCTTTGACCGTTATCTCTATCGGGCCTTCAAGTAATAGCTTTTGAGGATTGTCATCTGGCTGAATTGATTTCTTTCCTGCTGGAATTGTATCTGCAGGTAGTGGATCACCAATGGAATCACTGTAGTTAATGTAATTGCTTGTTTCTGTATGCATACAGGAAATTACAAGTACGCTAAATGAAAGAAAGAAAAGAATGCTCACAACCTTCACATATTTATTACTCCACAACACTTTTTATCTCCTTTTTCAATTAACAGCAAAGAATTAACAATATAAAATGATTCACTATCATAAAATACCTCATTAAACTTAGACAAGGCCCCTTTCATATTTTGGACAAGGTTAGAATCTTCTTCCCTCTCTATTATTTGTCAGGCAATTCCGGTGGCTTTGCCAAAGAACTCTCACCGCTGGTAAAAAGAGCCGATTGATTGTCGGAGGCTTGTTCATTTTTTCCTCCCGATGGACGGGCAAAGATGGAGTAAACAGTTGGTAAGAACACTAAGGTAATAAGCGTCGAACTCAGCAGTCCTCCGATGACAACCCTGGCCAGTGGAGCTTGAGCTTCTCCACCCTCTCCAAGCCCCATAGCCAGTGGGGTGAGGCACAACATGGTCGTCATGGCAGTCATCAGAATGGGCCGAAGCCGCCGTCGCCCGGCCTCTTCAACCGCCTCCCGGATGGGCATTCCATCACGTCGGCGAAGCAGGTTGGTATGATCCACGAGCAGAATGGCATTGTTGACCACAATGCCCCCCAGCATTATGCAGCCAATGAACGACTGGATGTTGAAGGTTGTGTTTGTAAGAAAGAGCATCAGAATAACGCCAATAGTAGCCAGAGGTATGGAGAACATCACTATGAACGGGTCGCGAAGCGATTCGTACTGGCATGCCATCACCATGTAGACCAACACCAGGGCCAGCACGAAGCTCAGCAGCAGCTCCCTGAACGCCTTTTGCTGCTCTTCATAATCTCCGCCGAAAATGATTCCAAAGTCTCGCGGCACAGGGACTGAACGAAGTCCTTCACGGATATCAGCCACGATGGAGCCCATATCCCGTCCGCTGATGTTGGCTGAAACGATGGCGATGCGTTCCTGATCCTTCCTTTCGATCCGCACAGGGCCGCTGCGTGGTCGAACGTGCACCACGTTCCGCAAAACGACCGGTTCACCGCTCATATTGGTCAGGGTCAGGTCCAGGATGTCACGAAGGTCCATTCGCTCAGCGTCATTCACTTTAACCAGAATGGCATACTCCTTTCCGGAATCGCGATAGTTTCCGGCTGTGGTTCCGGACAGGACGGTCTGAAGCATATTGGCTATTTGCGATACTGAGAGCTTCATATCCGCCGCTTTTTGCCGGTCAACAACGACAAGTTCCTCAGGGCTCCCCCCCTCCAGGCTAATTTGAGCGTCGGTAACGCCATCCACGCTTTCGACTACCTGTTTAACCTTTTGTGCCAGCACATCGGCCTTTTGCAAATCGTATCCCCTGATTTCCACCTGAATTTTATCCGTACCACTCATACCCATGCGAAGGATAAAAAGGCCCTGGCCGGCCCGGGTGCGGATGATGACACCAGGAATACCGGTCAACTTCTGCCTGAGAACCTTTGCAATCTCCTCGCTGGACCGGTTTCGTTCCGTTTTGGGTTTCAGGGCTATTCTAAGTTGTCCTGTATGAGACCCTCTTGATCGCCAGCTCGAACCTCCAATACTCGCCACCATATTTTTGACTTCGGGAACATTCTTTCTAACAATGGCCTCAATTAGCTTGAATTTCTCATCGAGCACCTCCAGCCTTGTACCAACCTCCATTTCCGCATCAACCCGAACCTCTCCCTCGTCAGTACTGGGCATGAGCTCGACGCCAATAAGCCCAATAAGAGTAAGGCTTCCAACAAGGAGCAGAACTGCGGTGGCTACGACCAGTGCGGGACGATCCAGGGCGAAATGGAGCAGGCGTTTATAACTATCCTCCATTCGTTTAAAAAACAGACCACTGACGCGTAAGATCTTGTGCCCCAAAGTCTCATCAACTGAGGCGTCGATCATTGTAGGGCGTAGAATTTTTGCGGCAAGCACCGGGACAAGCGTAAGCGCAACGGCCAGTGAGCATAGAAGTGAAAAACTCATTACATAGGCAAGTTGCCGGAACATCACACCGGCCATGCCCCGGACGAATACCACGGGTAGAAAAACTACGACGGTAGTCAGCGTACTGGCGATGATAGCGGAGGCGACCTCCTCGCTACCAATAACCGCGGCCTGTTCGGATCCTTCCCCTGACTCACGTATTCGGAAAATATTTTCCAGAACGACGATTGAGTTGTCGACGAACATGCCGATGCCCAAGGCTAGTCCACCCAATGTCATGAGGTTCAACGTGAAGTCCCCGAAATACATCAGGGCAAAGGTGGCAATAATTGAAATGGGGATTGCGGTGGTGATGATAGTCGTACTGCGAATGTCGCGCAGAAAAAACAGCAAAACCAGGATAGCTAATAAACCACCATACATGGCCATTGAACCAACGTTCGTGATTGAGCGTTGTATGTAATCAGAGGTATCAATGATAGGGGTCAGATTAATCTGAGGAATGTCATGATTGATCCGCTCTATTTCCTGGAGGACTTTCTTGGCAACCTCAACCGTGTTCATGCCCGACTGCTTGTTGACGGAAAGGCGGACTCCCGACTGTCCGTCCACCCGAACGATGCGTCTTACCTTTTGCCAGGAGTCCTCGACACCGGCGATATCTTTAATTCGGACCGGCGCTCCTTCACGGATGGAGATCACGGTATTGCTCAATTGCTCCAGGTTGGTGTATTCCCCTGGAGTGCGAACAGTCACTTCATAGTTTCCACGGTCTATTATTCCAGCAGGTAAGTTGATATTTTGCGCCTTGATCCGGCTGAGAATTTGATCAAGCGGCAGTTCCAGGGCCTTGATCTTGTCCGCGTAGATATCAACGTGAATCTCCCGGTCGAGACCGCCCCATATGTCAATTGCCGCCACACCAGGTATGCGCTCCAGACGATATTTGACCTGATCGTCGATGATCCGGCGCATCTGAATAGGATCCAAATTGCTTGAAGCTCCGAGAATGAGAATGGGAAAGCTGGCAAGGTCGTACTTGCGCAGCCTGGGCCGATCCACATTATCAGGAAGAAGACGGATCACGCGGTCCAACCTGTCCCGAATATCGTTAGCCGCCGCATCCAGGTCAGTGCCCCAGGCGAAGGAGACACGGACATTACTTCGGCCCTCTGTTGAGTAAGAGGAGATCTCCTCCACGCCAGGAACCGCGCTCATTGCCTCCTCGATAGGGCGAGTGATAAGCTCCTCAATCTCTTCCGGGCTGGCGTTTTCATAATCAGCTGAAATGCTTAGAGTGGGATACGTAATATCCGGCATCAGGTCGATGGAAAGGCGGTTCAAAGATACCCCACCCAGGATAACCACGATCAGGGTGATCATGATCGTAAAGACGGGACGATGGATAGCAATTCTAGAGAGTTTCATCGCTTTTCTTTGATTCGTTAAGGCCTGCGACCGGCCGGTGCGCCGAGATTGTCCCTCCGGGGAGATGAACTGCTCCGCTTGGCGTCCGGCAAGGTAATGGATGAGCCATTCTCGAGAAGGTGATGTCCCATGGTCACAACTAACCCGGAAAGCGAGGGCTTAACCACCTCGGCAAAGTCACCATTTATAATGCCCGGAGTGACCGGAACAAAATGCGCCTTCATGTTTTGATTATCCACCATGAAGACACCCTGTTGACTGTTGCGTTTTACCAGAGCACTCACCGGGACTACCGTCGCATCATCGTGCCTTGCAAATTCAATTTGAGCGCGGACAAACATACCAGGCTTAAGGATTTGCTCCAGATTAGAAATTTCGATTTCCACTCTTGCCTGGCGAGTGGTCTCCTTGAGCAATGGTGCCACGCGAACGACTTTACCGGTGAAGGTCTTGCCGGGATATGCATCGGTAGTTACAATCGCTTCCTGTCCCGCCTGTATATAAGCATAATCCCGCTCAATTATGTGAATCACGGCTGTCAGGGAATGGATGTCAAGTATGGAGATGATAGGGGAGTTAAGCGTGAGCATGGCTCCCTCATCCACAAACCGCTCACCGACGATTCTATGCTCATCCCCGTCCTTCCACGATGCCTGGATTTTCGTGTAGGACAACCTGACTTGGGCCGCCTTCAACGCAGCCTCATTTTGTAACACCTGAGCCAGGGCAACCTTATACTTGGCCTCCTGGGCCTCATATTGGGCTCTGGCAGCATCGAGTTCGGATTCGGATGCTATCTTTTTCTGACGAAGGGTCTTGGTTCTCTCAAATTCACGCTTTGCAACTTCCAGAGCACTGCGGTGCTCTACGACGTTGGCCTTGGCCACCTTCAGCTCCGCACGAGCCTGCTCAACCTGCTGGGCATACTCCTCATCATCCAAAACCGCAATCATCTGGCCACGTTTGACTGGGTCTCCGATATTAAGCATGAGTTTTTCCAGCCGTCCCGAAATCTTAGGCGCCACGACAAAATAGGATTTGGGCAGCAGGGTTCCTGTGAAAATTGCCACATCTCGGATTTCGGCCTTTTGCACACTTGCTACTTCGACGGCCACCGGGGGGGACCCTCGCTGCCGGGAGGAAGCTTTCTGTGCCGTGTATACTCTCTGATATATTTGCCAACTCAGAAGGCCAAGAAATGCCAGGACGATGAGTATCCCGAAAGCTTTTTTCATACTGTTATTCCTTTAACCCAGACCGGCCAGGTGCAAAATTTCCTTTAAGCTGTTTGTGTTCATTTGGGACCGGAGAAGATCGTATGGGCTATGAACCCTGCAATAGGCGGAAAAAAATGTGCTGGCGAGGCGAATGATAGTAAACTTCCACCCAAGTATTCCCACTTCCATAGGCAAACGGCTGACGGCCCACATTGACCATCCTGTCAAGAATGCGACCATGGTCCCCATGCCGACGCCCGAACACAAAAGCGCTGCAACAACGGGAAGACTAACATAAGGACCTCCAGGGGTTAAACCTCCAGCCACTGTGCCAATGATTATACCTCGCATACCAGATTCCCCGCCCACCCATCTTTATAATAGCTCTCGAGGAATAAGAACCTGAACCATACCGGCCACGATAAAAGCGAAAAATAACAATGGCACGATTTCAAATACCATGTTCAGGCCTGATTTCATCCCGCTCAGATGTTGTCCTTGTCCTTTTTGATACCCTATGAAGAGAAGCACAATTGCCAGCGCTCCCATGATTATTGTCGGAATGAACATAGTCGGCTTCCCTTTCTTCTGGCTCATATTCTACCTCCACGGAAACGGGACGCCGGCAGCCGGCAATGTCAGCTGCCTCTTCCGGTTGAGGTCTTCACTGGATCAGTCATCTGTCGACTTTTTTCGTGCTTTCCTCACCGCGGCCAGCTCCTCGGCAAAACAGATCGAGGAGTAATTCATGCTGCAGCATTGCTTTCGGTGCATCACCCAGAGTATGCGCCCGTGTCCTTAACATAGCAAGCAGAAAGCTGGCCAGTACCTCAGCTGGAATATCGGGCCGGATTTGTCCTTCAGCCACCCCTTTACCAATGATCTCTGCGACTGCGGCGACCAGTTTTTTGTGCCGTGTCGTCCATTTCTCTCGAATGTTCCCCTTGCACCAGTACATGCGCCTTTCCTCGATTTGCATCATTCCGAATAGCTGGCGTCTCCTGTCAAAGAAGGAGCTTATCTCCACGCAGGCACTGAGCAACTTCTCATAAAATGGTGCATTTTCAGGAACATTTTTACGCAAGAGCTCACACAAATCATCGAAGCCGGAGGCGACTGTATTAAAGAAAAGGTCATCTTTATTTTGAAAGTAGCGGTAGATCGTTCCTTTGCCGACCTGGGCCTCCTTTGCGACATCTTCTAATGTGATCTCGTGGAACCTTCGGCTCGTAAATAGCCTCTCGAGCCCATACATAATCTGCTGGCGTATATCTCGCCGGGACATTGTTAGAACTCCTTATGAAACTGACCAGTCAGTATTATATATTTATATATTCAACTCAAAATGTCAACCTCTTTTTTTACATAGTGAGGCTCCCCGATCAAAAATCGGATCTTCTCTAAATTCATTAATCTAACATCTTCAATTGATCTTGGAAAAAACTATGTTGCTCAATCAGTAGTGTCCGGCTAAATATTTTACCAATATCCCCAAACCATCAACAATAGTACTATTAGGGATAATCTTTCATGCATGAAATTTTTGTAATTTATTGGGCCTCCAAGTGCTGTCCAGCTAGAGGGTATGTCGTGAACCCTGATTCCTGCTATAATTTCAACTGATTAACTCAGGAAAGGAAATCCACGTCATTTACTCATTGTAATATGGTCTTGCATCAGATACTACAATTCGTTCCCCGCTGGGAATTTGAAAAGCTGGTGAAAAAATATCAGGGAAACCGCCGGGTATGTAACTTTTCGTGCTGGATGTTTTCGGGCTGCCATATTTATGCCCAACTGGCCCGCCAGATAAGCCTGCGGGACCTAGAGACC
>CAZTAS010000087.1:0-23391 GCA_964611635.1 uncultured Thermodesulfobacteriota bacterium | reverse complement strand
ATTTATCCCATTTGTTCAACAGTATTTTCGTGCCCAAATGCAAAATCTGGGTTTAATCCGCGATGACATGGCTTTCATTGACCGAATCCACTTCTATCTGCCAGGCTGGGAAATCCCAAAGATGCGCACGGAGCTATTTACCGATCACTATGGGTTTGTGGTGGACTATCTCGCAGAAGCTCTTCGGGCGATGAGGAAATACAACTTCACAGAAATCATCGACAACTATTTTTCACTCGGCGCCCACCTCAATGCGCGCGATCGCAAAGCTGTCCGAAAGACCGTTTCAGGTTTAATGAAGATCATCTATCCTCATGGTGAGGCGACCCAGGAAGAACTTCGAGAAATCCTTGAGTTGGCCTTGGAGGGACGTCGCAGGGTGAAGGAACAGCTCAAGAAAATGGGATCTTTTGAGTACTATCAAACGTCTTTCAGCTATCTACTCAAGGAGACGGGCGAGGAGCGCTTTGTTGGTATTCCTGAGCAAGGTGGACGCGATCTCATCTCGCCAGATCCTCTATCTCCCGGTTCGGTCTATGGCGCATCTGTGAGCGGTGATGGGACGGTTGGTTTGTTCCGAATAGAAGTAGGCGTTTCAGCAGGCACTAGCAAACTAAAAGCAGCGGGTGGGTTCACAGGATCAATAAAGGAGTCGATAAACCGAGCATTTGGGTACTTACATGCTCACAAAACTGAATTAGGTATGGGCCGCGATGTCGATAACTCGGATTTTCATGTTGAGGTCATCGACCTTTTGAACAATAGAGCTGAGGCCGATTTGGGAGTTGCATTTTTTGTTGCGGTCTTTTCAGCGATACGCAGGAGCCCTGTGACTGCGGCCAGCCTTATACTCGGGGATATGAGCATCCAAGGGAACATCGAGCCGATAAGGTCGCTCGCGGAACCTCTTCAGGTAGCAAAAGATAACGGCGCCAAGCGGGCACTTATACCTATCGAGAATAAGCGTAACTTCCTGGATGTTAGCGCTGATATCATAGAGCATGTTGATCCTGTGTTTTACGGTGAGCCCAAGGCCGCAGCATTCAAGGCCATAGGATTGTGAAATCTCAGAATGGCCAGCCTGTAAAAACTAGAAATAGGCCTTACCTCGGGACAAGATTAAAATCAACTAAAAGGCTGATAGGGGCAAATAAACGCATTTACAATCAAAAACCGGCATCTCCTCGTCTGTTGATGGGCTGGGAAACTTCCCAATATTTGTCCTTTGCAATGGATTGATACCTATGGGGGCAATTACAGAGTAATCAGCGAGTTATGCCGTGTCCTCATGTTGGCATTCTATCATCACAATTCCAGAGTCATTCCCCCCTTGGATGGTCGGAAAATTCGAAAATAAATATTGGCTTGTGCCTTTAAGTAGTATTTAAGTAGTCCAAATCCTCACAAAGGTGTAAAACGGTATTCAGAGGTATTATTGATCTGTAGTCATATATCTGGATTGATTGAAAAAGATCGGGGTTACGGTTACATACCAAATGCGTGTGAGGGACCTGAAAATCCCCGTGTCGGCGGTTCTATTATGTCTCTCCATAATTCTCGGGATGCTATTCGGGTTAAAACAAAATGGCTAAACTTTACTGAAAAAAGCTCATTCACCTATGAAACGGACGAAAACATTGAGACGCCGGCTTTTTGATCACATTCAGGCCGGCGTCTCTTCCGTTTGGGATCACTTTAAAATAAGCGTAAAGACAACTACCGCCTTATCCCCCTTCGGTGCGGGGAAACGCAGCTTCTCAAGCTTCTGAACAACGCATTTTTCAAGTTCCCGGTTTTTGTTCTGGCTTGCATTCATATACACTCTTGCAACTTGACCGGCTGAATCAATTATCAAGGTAAATTCAAACTCGCCTTTTCCGGGAGATCGACTTCCCAATGCCTGCATGTAACAAAGGTTAATGGAGCTGATATGTTTTTCGAGTAATTTTTGAACAGACTCCTTTGTCAGGCCATCCGTAACGGATATTTCCCCCAGTTTGACGTGAACTTCCTTATCAGCGGGAGCGGCAAGCTCGGGCTCAGCCGTTGAATAGCCTCTTGTTTCTTCAAGGTGTTCTCCCGGAACTCGTTCCTCTTTTTTTCGCGGCATCATTGAGAGGGTGGGAGCCGCGGATGGGAGTAATTTTTGTGCAAACGAGCGGCCCCCCACAGCGTAGTCGGAAACTCCCTGGGGCAATGGAAGAGGCTGCTTGACTGTCACGACCTTACCGTCCTGCACGCGTATCTGTGTGTCGATAGCAACAAATGACGTGTACGCGGTCAACAGGTTATAGTTCAGGCCCAGGCTGGTTACCTCCTTGATTCTCTCATCATCTGAACTCAACCTGTTGTAATCAGATAAGATGGCAATGCGGTGGCGCGCCCATAGATAGCGCAGAGCAGAGTTGGTTTTCAGAGCTTTCACATTAGCCACATCCAATTGTTGCCTGAAGGGTTTGTCTCCGGTAAACCCCTGTAATAAGATGGTTCCCTGCGGCACTCCCCGCCACTTTCCGAATACTATGACCGGGCGATCTGCCATAACATCGGGAATGCTGGGCGGCTCCACGTCATACACCTCGAACCGGCCGGGATCGATGGTGATTCCTGTTACCACAGGAGATTCAATGAGTTTTCTGAATTGTTTGGCTTTTGCCGATGCTTCTTCGGGCTTAGTAATGACATACGGCTCGCCCATTCCAGCACGGGCCATCCCCTCTATGAGAAAGCGGTTAACGCTTGAACCGATGCCGAATGCAAACATATTGGCAATGCCGAGATTCTTTCGGATCAGGTCAAAGGCTTCCTCCTCCACGGAGACATACCCATCGGTGGCGATGACGATAGTGCGCGAGTAGCCTTCGGTTTTCTTGAGGGATAGCGCCTTTTTCAGCGCTGGCACAAGCTGGGTGCCTCCTCCACCGCGCTGGCGCTCGATCATGGCAATGGCACGGCGGATATTTTCCCTGGTGGCAGGCAAGGACTGTTGCGACATCAGTGATGAAGCTCCTGCAAAAAGAAGCACATTGAACCTGTCATGGGGACGAAGGTTGCTGATTAAATCTTTCAGAAGCTTCTTGGAAATCTCCAGAGGAAAACCATGCATTGAGCCAGAGACGTCAACGATGAAAATATATTCCCGAGGGGGGACCTGTGCGTCTCGAACCCTTTGGGGAGGCTGGAGCATGAGCAGGAAAAAATTTTCCTTCTCCCCTTCAAACAGAAGCAGACCAGTTTGCACCTTCCCGCCGGCAAGCCGGTATTTCAACATGAAGTCGCGATTGCCGCCATGCGCTTCCGATTGATCCAGCTTGACCGATGCAAAGGAATCTCCCCCATAGGTGACATGTACTTTATGAGAGGGGCAGGTTATGTCCTGGATCGGAAGACCCACGGCGAGGTCCACTGCCATATCGAAGGTATAGTTGGGAGTTTCTCCCTGATGAAGATACGGGTTCTCAATCCATTTCTCCGAGGGTTGGGATTGGTACGCAGGCTGGTTGGAGTAACGCGGCCCCACCACGGTGGGATAGACGAACTCATAAACGGCGTCGGTTGGAACCAGTAATTCGGTGTATTTGAGTTCAACAGTGATCACATCTGACGGCAGGATGTTCGCCACATTCATCTGGAAAACATTAGGTCGATGTTGCTCCAGAAGAGAAGCGCTTTTGCCCTCCTGTTTCGCCTGCTCGTATTCACGCCGCGCTTCTTCGCGTTTGCGAACCTTCGCGGTGATGGTCCGCTCGCCAATAGTCATTTTCATCCCATAGACCGCGGCCCGCGTGGACGCCGGGAAGATGTAAATGGCTTCCAGCGGCCTTTTGCCTTCGTTTTTATAGACCTGCGTGACCACCACATCGGCGATGACGCCGGAAATATTCACATTCACCGACGTTGATTTCAGGGGGAGTTGATCCACCGCTGGATCATCGCTTTTTACAAAAAAATATGGTGACAATGTTTTATCGGCATTTTTTTCGGGCTGCGCTGGCGCAGTGCTCGCGGATGCCAAAAACATGGCCAAGGGTAGCAGGGCTAACAGTCTCTTTTGATTTTTCATTTTTTTTTACCTCCTTTCGGCATTCGGGATTCTTTTAATGCCATTAGACAATGGGGAGGCAAAAAAGTTCCCAACATTTTTTTTCAGCCCCCACGAAATGCCCATGGATGTCCTATGTGCCAATTGGAACAGGGGTGTATGGAAAAAGATACCCGGCCGGATGTCCCCATCGAATCACTGAGTGAATCTCCGCAGGAGGGTCAAAAAATGAGGATTAAAGATGAAATCCTGGAAACGATAGCTCTTGGGATCGATCTAAGGAAGGCAATGCAACTCCCGCCGCAGCACAGAAGAAATCATCACCCCCTTCACTCTTGAAAGATAAACCTGATTCGAATCTCAATGACATCCCGGTCATTCTCCGGCATGGCAGCGGGGGAAGCCCGGATGAGCGCAAGCTGCTTCAAGGCTTCATACAAAGAGCTGTACTGTTTGGCAGGGATTTCCGCGTTGAGATAATAAGGTAGTTCAGCCTGTTTGTCATATTCTATGGAAATAACCTTTCCCTCTGCATGCCCTATCAGGTTTTTCACTTCGGAAAGTATTTCCTCGGCGTAGAGGGAATGCCGGACGCGTTCACCTTCGACTTTAAGTTTTTCTTTTTTTGGCAAGGCCATGGGTTGTTTTTCTTCTCCAGGCTCAGCTCTTTTCATCTCATGAAGCTCCACGTCCGCCTGCCTGGATATCCTTGTCTTTGAAGGATACGCGCTTTCTTGCCCGGTCGCTCCTGTTCTCGATTCAGGTGCTTTCGCAGCCTCCACCGGTGCAGCAGGGGCATACGCTCTGCCGGGTGCTTCCGATTTCAGCAAAAGCGCCAATTCAATGATTTCCCTTTTTCTTTTTGGAGGCGGCGATGCTGCCTCCTTAAAAGCAAATTTCTGTTGATATGCCTCCTGACCCGGTGCCGATTGCAGGGCATCGAGCGCGCGTTGTTTTGCAACCTTTCCGGGGGAGGCAGGCTCTGGCGCCATAGCAACCTGTTCGGTTGGTTTCTGGATATGCAGAAGAGAAAAAACCAGGACCGCCATCGCCATGACAGTGGCTAGTTCTAAGGGGATTTTTATTCGCGGAGGGACGAATAAGGCCCGAATTATCTTACCAAAGGAAAAGCCGGGCTCCAGGCGTTCATGAACAGTTTCGAGGAAATCTTTTGGAGCTTCCATCGGCTCCAGGGATTGCAGTTCTGTAACCAGGGATTCCAATGCAGCATGCTCTTCTCTGCAATCCTTGCAGGCTGCAAGATGCTCCTCAAGGAGTGCTTTTGTCTGTGCACTCAACCTGCCATCAATATATTCAGATAAAAGCTCTCTAATCCTGGCACATTCCATCCTAAATCACGCTCCTCAGCTTGTCTCTGAGCTCCAGCCTTGCTCTGGCAAGTTTTGACTTTACCGTGCCAAGGTTAAAACCGGTTATCTGTACGATCTCTTCATACGACAGTCCCTGGATGTCCCGCAGGACAACCACAGTCTTCTGCTCTGGATGCAGCGAATCTATTGCCTGTTTGATGAGCATCAATCTCTCTCTCTTTTCAAATTCCCTCACAGGGGATAGAGATTCATCTCCGATTTCGATGGAAGGGATACCACCTTCTGAATCACCTGGATTATCGATGCGAACCATCTTCTTTTGATAACGGTATTCCAAGGACTTGATCTTGTTTTTGCAGGTATTGACCGCAATGCGATACAGCCACGTGGAAAAGGACGATTGGAGTCTGAACGTTTTCAAAGATTTGTAAACTTTTATAAATGTCTCCTGGGCTGAGTCATTTGCCTCATGATAATCACCGAGGAACCAATAACACACATTAAAAAGCTTATCTTTGTGATTGAGAACCAACTCGTCGAACGCGCTCTTATCCCCTGCCTGAAAGGCTCGGATCAGTGCTGCATCGTCCTTGACCGGACGTGTTGACGTGGGAATCACTTCATTCATCGCTTATTGTTTAGACAACTCGTATCGCAAAATGTTCCATGCTTGATAAGGGTTTTGGCTCATCATAAAAATGGATTCCTGAAATAATATAATCGGGAATTGAACAGTTTTCAATAGCCTCAACAGGAAGCTTCCCCTCCCGGATGACATTCTCATATTGACTGCCAGGACACCGAAAAAGGCTCCTGGAATCGATCTCAAATAAATTGTAGCTGCACCGATGATAAGTATATAACGGATGTGAACATCCGATGTAATAATAAGATTAAGATGCTTTTCTGGCACGGCCAAGGCACCCCCTGCACGAACCTCTTCGCCGGGGAAGAAGTCGGATACAGGAATTGGTACAACGCAGTGAAGAAAATACGTATCAGAGCAAGCAAACAGCAGGGGTTTCTTACGATTTTTGTGAGCGACCCGAGTGCAATGTATAGGATCAGCAATTTTCTATGGACTCAGCCCCATGGGAAACGACCTGGTAGTCTTGGCGAAGCTCTTTATCGGCGGTCATCGGGCAGCAATTTCCCGACCTTCAGCTCAGGAATTCAATGATTTCGAAGGATAAAAGTAGGATTGCCTTGAGGGTGTTTTCACAGTCCCTCAAAAGGGAAAGCGAGAGTTTAGCGGCTGTGTATCGGGCCGTGGCGAGAACTTCGTGTATTCCATTATGGAGGCACCAGAAGGCAGATTGGACGGTATCAAGCCGATGTTGCTCACCATCTAACGTCAGCGTGATGAAGGGAGCATTTCAAGGAGCTTTTCCTGTGAGGGTGCCGCTGGTTCAGTGCCGCCTGAGCGATGGCTCCGCGCATTCCCCTTTTAGAGGTCTTCTCATTCTGTTTTACTCATTAAAAAGCATGTTAGATTTTGATTGACAAGGCTTTCTAAATGTAATAAGTAAGTTTTGTTCTCCGACAAAGCCAAACCATTCGTGAGGGTGGGACGCAAAGCCACGGGTCTTTGAATCTTAATTGTTTAAATCTGCGAGTGGCTTTTTCTTAATTGGGTGAGTGTTATAGCGTAATCGTTGGCAGAACAGTCCTAGCGAAATAATCGATAAAGCTTAAAGACAGCCGGGTTGTCGAAATGAATGGGTGACCGGGCTTTTATATTTTTCGGGCTAAGATTGCTCGCTCCGTTGGCTCCGCAGTTAGGCAACATTCCAATGTTGTATGAATCAGCCGTTACAAAGAAAAGAGGGAGGACTATGTTGCCTCGGTTCAAGTTCTATATTGGGAACTCCGGTTGAAACCTTTATGTCAGCTTTGAGAGCACGATGGAAATCAAGGAAGACAGCTTACAAAGAATGGTAATTATGCCTTTAATTGGCGATCGGCTGATGTGAATACTAATTTTGGATTCATCATCTTATTTGGATTTTTAGTGATCGGAGGCCGCTAAATTAATCAGTTTGCGACTTATGGAGTGTCAATTGCTAATATTTATTGACCTAAAATTTGGCCGTAAAATAAGGGGGAATGGGGCATGAGATTATTTAATTTAAAGCCGATTCCGACATTAATTGTTATAATTTTATTTTTTCTATTCAATGGAGAAGACAATGGATACCCTTCAAGCACCGATGGGAAAAAAGTATATTACACCTTACTAAAAGGAACCATCGATAAAAGATTGGCCCTTAATTTTGAAGGTGTTTTGAAAGAAGCGGAAAGGACAAAAGCTGAGGCCCTTATTCTGGAAATAGATACCTTTGGAGGCAGATTAGATTCAGCCGTGAAAATTAAGGACAAATTGATTGACACAAAGATAAACACTATTGCTTTCATCAATAAAAAGGCAATCTCAGCAGGGGCTTTAGTATCGCTGGCCACAAGACATATCGTCATGGCCCCGGGAAGTACCATTGGCGCTGCCACTCCTATAAGACTTACCTATTGGGAAGAAAGGCCTGCCAGCGAAAAGGTGATCTCCTATTTTAGAAAAGAGATGAAATCAACGGCAGAGGCCAACAACCATCCTGGGGATATTGCCGAGGCTATGGTCGATCCAGACGTTAAGATTGAGGGGGTGGTGGAGAAAGGTAAGCTTCTCACCTTGACCACCAAAGAAGCGATTAGGCTAAAAGTTGCTAAGCACGAGGTTAAAAATTTGGAGGAACTTTGTCAAAAGTTCCATCTTCAGGGGATAAAGATAGAGAAACGCCCTATACCCTGGAAGGAGAAAGTAGTAGATCTGGCGCCCAGCACTTTCCCCTTAAGAGATTGGCACATTTGGGTCTTGGTGGGGATTGGATTAATCATCGGTGAGATATTCACATTGGGATTCTTTCTTCTGTGGTTTGGGGTAGGAGCCTTTTTGGCAGCAGGGCTTGCCCTCTTGGGACTTGGGTCAATTTACCAAATGTTATCATTTGTTCTCATCTCCTTCATCCTGATAGTTTCGTCCAGGACCATTTTTAAACAGTTTCTCTTTAGAAAGGAGGTGAGTATCAGTACAAACATAGAGGCATTAATTGGTCAAGAGGCACTGGTGATGCAGATGATAGGAGGGAAATCGAAACGGGGATTAGTGAAGATTGAGGGGGAGACCTGGTCAGCAATAAGTGAAGAGGGAATAATAGAGCAGGATGAGGTGGTGAGAGTAAAGGGGGTGGTAGGAAATAAGGTATTGGTGGAAAAATTAAAATCAAAAGAGGAGGTATAGATCATGGAACAAGGTAACATAATTTTGATCATAGTTCTGATTATCTTGGCCTTGGTAATAGGGAAGAAAGGGATTAAGATCGTTAAACAGGCCAATGTGCTTGTTATTGAAAGGCTGGGAAAATTCAATCGGTTAGCCAATAGCGGTGTCAATTTTATCTGGCCTTTCATCGATAGAATCAGGCCGATGATTAGTGGGGGTAAAACCACCAGTTTTGTCGATTTGCGGGAGCGGCTCATGGATTTTGAACCCCAACCCGTTATCACCAAGGATAATGTAACTATGTCTGTAGATACGGTAGTCTATTTTCAGATAACCGATCCACGCAGGGCGATGTATGAGATTGTGGACCTGGGTTTTGCCATAAAACAGTTGACCATAACCACTCTAAGAAATGTCATGGGTGAGCTTGCACTGGATGAGACCCTTGTTTCCCGTGAGACGGTAAATAACAAGCTTCGTACTGTTCTTGACGAGGCGACGGATAAGTGGGGGGTTAAGATAAACCGGGTAGAGCTGAAGAACATTGAACCACCGAGGGAAATACAGGATGCCATGGCCAAACAGATGAAGGCCGAACGCGAGAGAAGGGCTACCGTTACTGAGGCAGAAGGATCGAAGGCAGCAGCCATCCTAAAAGCAGAAGGTGAAAGGAATGCGGCAATTGCCGAAGCAGAGGGCAGGAAAAAGGCGGCCATCCTGGCAGCTGAAGGTGAGGCTGAGGCCATTTTGAAAGTTCAAAGGGCAGAGGCGGAGGCCATAAAATTGGTCTATAACGCCATCCATGAGGGAAGGCCCACCAATGACTTGATCGCCATAAAATATATGGATGCCCTAAAGGAGATGGCAAGAGGAGATGCCAATAAGGTATTCCTTCCTTATGAAGCCACAGGAGTATTAGCTTCTATTGCAGGAATAAAGGAGATTCTGACTGAGAGGAGGGAAAGCGAATCAAAGAAGTTGTAAGACAGCTTTAAGATAGGAAGCCTTCAAGTCCAGTAAAATTTAAAACAAATGATAAGAAGTACTTCGCTGCATAGTATCGGCGGAGCATTAACCGGTGAAAATAAGGGCACCCATTAGTTGCGGCCTGGCAAAGCTATTAACCAACCTCCGGCTCTATGTCGGGCCATGTGTCTTTTATCCGTGGCTAGCGGCTACCTGCGTGGGCTTCCCGTGCTTCGAGTGGGTGGTTTGCTGTACCGTTTTGACGAATTGATGAGTTCGTATCAGTAGATACAAAAACAGGAGCCACATGACCACCGATTGTTTAATGAAATTAAGAACTTTTTTCAGACCTGGAAAAAGTTGATCCGAGATATTGAGGAAAAATTAGGCGCAATCTTGGAAAATCCATTCGGCAAATGATATCTATAGAGTGAGGGCATCGTGGCGTATCGCATAAAATGGGCTTTGCGGCTTATTTCGTTCGCCCAAATTCTTCGCTACTTCGCAAAGCCCGAAAACGTTGCTCGATAGATTCAAGATGAAAAAGAGGCTCGATTTCGCCTCCCTTTCTGTTGATTAGCGTTTCTAAAGTTAATTTTAAGATAAAATCAAGAGATAATTTCCTTGACAAAAGTCCTTCGCTCAATTATTTTCCCATTTGATCATCGCAAACTCAGTAAGAAACACTAAAGGAGATGGGACTTAGCAGTAAATATGCTTTTAAGAAATTTGATTTCTCAATGTGGGTGGGAGGAATTTGCAGTGTTGGTTATTTTGATTAGAACGACGGATTGCGAGAGATGAAAATCGATAATCGTTTGGGGACATTATTGCTTGAGTTCTTAGGTTTGACAATTTTTTGTATTCATTAATGTCAGGAAGGCCATCATGAAAAATATCTCCACTGAAAAACTTGATAAATTCCAAACATCTTTCTCACCGAAAACGCCTGTTAATCTTCAGGATCTTAATATTCCCTCGTCACTGATAGAAGATTTGATGCTGCGACGGGGAAGGAAAGCTTAACGAGAATGCCGGAGATTCCCTTTACATAAAGGGATCCGGTAGTATCAAAAGCCTATTGAGGAAGGAGGATACGGTAATGAAAAACAAAATATCTAAAAGACTTCTCATTATAAGTTTATTGCCATTGGTAGTCGGTGTGTTTAGTTTTTCAAGTTCTCAAATTGGAAAGGCCGAGGTTAAAAAAGACACCTTCAAGTTAGCCCATATTAAATCATTTGAACCATTTGCTGTCGTTAAGGAAGGGAAATCCGAGGGATTGGCGATTGACATTTTAACAGAAGCCCTCGTCAAGGTGAATCTCAAGGTTGTTTTTGTTGGTGAGCACCAGGACAAGATTCGGGATTTATTATTAAATGAAAAAGTTGATGGTATAGCCTTTTTAGGGATAAATCCTAAACGTAAAGAGACCCATGATTTCAGTGATCCATATCTTATTACTGGAGGGGCCCTTTTCGTAAAATCCCCAACTCCGGCCTCCTCTAACCTAAAGGATTTTGAAGGGAAAACAGTGGCCACCCCAAAGAAAGGGCCATTGGCCGGATATATACAGAAAAAATTCCCCAAGGTAAAACTCCTCACTTCTGTTAAGGATTATCCCGAAACTCTGAAGGCGGTTCTGAATGAAAAGGCGGATGCAGCCGCCCTAAACACTCAAGCCGGCGCAGTTTTAGCCAAAAAACTGTTCCCCGGTAGGTTTTCGTTGCCAGAAGAGGGTTTTCTTGAAGTTCCCATTGGTGTTGGAGTCCTGAAAGGCAAGCAGGCTTATTTTTTGGCAAAACTTAATGATGGATTAAAAGCCATCATGGCAGATGGAACCTATGATAAGATTTTGGAGAAATGGGGTGTGCCTGGAGCTACGAAGCCTTTGAAGCGCTAGTCTGCGTGAGGTCGGTATTTCAAGAAATCACAAAACTCACATTTGCACTGAGAGAGGATGATCTAAATTCCAAAAGGGCGAGGACGTCCTTAGAAGGGGATTTGGTAAATTCTGCATTAAAAAGAAAGTAAGGTGTCGAAATCCTAAGATGCCGTTTTTACCTTAAGGTTATCATTTATGAAGAGACAGCATATTATGCAGACTTGCACTTGCTATTATCCTTCAATTTCAATAAATCACCCAATTAAGGACCATTAATAAATTTCACCCCCTGAATCACTTTTGTTAGCTTGTCCGACCGGTGAAAGATGAATCTACCTTGTCTGTTACGCCCTAATTGGGTAGTTGCCGAACTCTCTCGCAGCGGAGAGCATGGCCATGTAGTTCTCATACTTAGTACCTACTAAAAGAGTGTTACCGGAGGTGAGGACCAATCCGCCGCCCGGAGCTGCGTGGCGCACGGCATATTGCACTTCCGACTTTACTGCTTCAGGGGTGCCAGCCACCAGTGTGTCGCAATTGACGCCGCCGAAGAAACACAGCCTGCCGGCGTACTTCTCCTTCAATATCTTCAAATCCATGCCAATTCTCGGTTGGATCCCCTGCCAGCCATCTAGCCCTGCCGTCACGAAGTCGTCCAGGATCAACCACATGTTGCCGTCGGTGTGCTTCACGAAGAACTTGCCCTTATCGTGCGCAGCCTGACACGTCTGCACTAGAGCAGGCAATATGAACTGACGGAAGAGCCGCGGCCCCATGATCGGACCCCGGTTGTCACAATAGTCGGTACCCATCAAAATGCCGTCGACTCCGAGGTCGCACATCGCCTCGATCCAGGCAATCGATACCCGTAGGCTGGCGGCAACGGCTTTGGCAATGAACTCTGGCTCCGTGAGCATGCGCAGGAGGAACTCTTGCATGCCCACTGTCTCGATCCATGGAAATGTACCGTCAGGCGGGCGGCCGAACACAAAATGCGTGCCACCTATCTCCTTTATGACGTAAGCCAACGCCTCCAGTCGGGACTCATCGATCTGCACCTTGTCAGGCACCACTATATCGTCAACCCCGAGCGGCGGCGCATCTATCAGCATAGCGTGTCCGCCTGACTCTGGTGAATAGCGCCACACCTTGCCCGAAGAGTCGCGCCACGTATATTTTCCGAGCATTTCGGGCTTCTTGTATTCCTTCCGGCGAGCGGGAACCAGCGGCACGACAACGAAGTCCCATTCGAACTGGTGCGCAAGCTCTACAATATCCCGTCCATAAGAGACAGCCACTTCATCACGCCGACCCTCCCATTCGGCGATCCACTCACGCCATTTGGAACGGTAATAAGTGGGACGCCCGATGGCGCGATCGGTGATCTCCCAATCAGCGGCGATTTCGCCGATGGGAACACGATCGCCCTCGCGGTGTTTTAAAGCAGCGATAACACGATCCTTAGGTAGCATAATGTTTACCTCCCCGTACGTTTGTATTAGCTTAGTGTGCCGCAGGCCAGATCTTCGGCCTCTAGGACCAAATCAACTAAAACTGGAGGGCTATCCGCGTTGGTGCACTCCTAAACTGCGAGAATCTGCTCGGGGTCCTTGATCTGTTCCCGTAGCTGCCAAAAAATGATAAGATTTCCCTTTTGAGTAAATATTATAATTATAAAGCAAAGAAGCTCTTATTTATAAACCAAAAGAGTTATTTACCATTTTTCATGTGACACCTTTTTTGCAATTGTTGTAAAACATATACAACAAAAAACTACAACTAGAAGGAGGGGGAATGTCATGGGAAAGGAGGAATTCGGCAAATTTTTTAAAAAAATGAGAATGAAATTGAGGCTAACCCTGCGTGAATTTTGCCTCAAATATGGTCTCGATTCAGGGAATATCAGTAAGCTGGAAAGAGGGCTTTTGCCTCCACGACAGTCACATGAAAAGCTCAAACAATATGCGACATTCCTGCAGATCCAAGAAGGAAGCGATGAATGGTACGAGTTTTTCGATTTGGCTGCCGCAAGCACCGGCAAAACCCCGGAATCAATCATGAGCGATGCCCGCCTGGTAGGAAAATTGCCTCTGGTTTTTTGCACCCTCCGAGGCCGAAAGGTTTCAGAGGATCAGCTTGATGAGCTGGCAGAAGTTATCCGCAAGGCTTGATCGAAATGATACGATTGAACGTTGAATATCTCTCCTAAAATGAAATCAGTGACGCAGCCTATAATTTTTGCGTCTCTCAAGGAATTAAGGACAAAATCCCCGTGCCAACCTCTGGTAACCAGAGATTGTTCCACATCAAACCAGGACAAGATCCCTCATGCTTGAGGAGAGCATCTCGCACCCCTTCTCAGTGATCCTGACGCCATCGCAGTGGGCGAAAGAACCATACGGCAAGCACTTCAGAGAAGGCTCAATGGCCAGGATCATATCCGCCTGCATTCGGGTCGCATCAGTTCCCGCAATTCGGGGAGGCTCGTGAATTGTCAAGCCCAAGCCGTGCCCGATGTTGTTGCCCCAGTTCTGAAGGCATCCTCTTTTTTGATACATCTGGGAAACCGTTTTGAGCAGTTCCTGAGAAGTCACGCCAGGGCGAAGCATATCGAACACGGCTTCCTGAGCGTCGAAAAATGCATTCTTGATCGGCAGCACATTAGGAGGGGGCTGCCCCTTGCAAAAAGTGCGGAGTATGTCGGAGCCGTATCCGTTGACGGTGGGGCCAAAAGCCACACGAATCAGCTCGTTCTCTTTGATCGGCCTCGGAAGTGGCGGAGAGTGGAAGGCCAGCATTTTTTCGCCGCAGGATACCAGGGTGGGAAAGCAAAATCCATCTGCTCCCTGCTTGCGGCCCATGCGATCCATCTCCGCAGAAAGGTCGACCTCCGTCAAAGGCTCTTGCAGCCAAAGGGGAACTTGCCCCATGACCTTCTCGGCCAGCGCATAAGCAGCCTGGATATTCCGGATTTCCTCCGGGCTCTTGATTTGCTGGATAGCCTGAATTTCTGGCGTTATGTTGATGATCTCCAGGCCCGGAAAGATATCGGTCAATTGTTCAAAAAAGTTGTACTGTATGCCATCCACGCCCAATCGAATTCCCGGACGAAGGTAAACTTTCAAGACATCCCAATGCGTCTTGTATTCCATATCTGCATCCGGACCCCACAAAACGATTTCTTTGAACCAATTGGGGGACCAAATTTTCTTAAGGGCTAACTCACGATCAATGGAAGAAACAATAAGCACCGGTTCTCGATTTTCCTTTATTGAGGCTAGCATCCCCACGAACCGCGTATAGAGCATGGTCCGAAAGCCGGAAAAATAATAAATATTTTCGGGAAGCATGCACAATACCCAGTCCGTATCGTGCTTTTTAACCGCCTCTATCAAGCGTCGGACTCGATTTTGCTTGTCAAGATTCATGAGAAACATTCCTTTTTGTGGGACAAGATGTATTTCATTGAAATAACAATTTAGTAACCAGGAAGCGGTAATCTTTTCTCAAAGATTACTATTCCTCTTTTTGTGGGTACTTTCGCTTATTATCACAAAGCCAAAGAGAGCTAGAGTTGGTAAAAAATCCATGATCTATTTAACTGCCTTGAGCATAATAAGGAGAAAGCCTCACCCCTTTGTAACGAAACTTTTGAGCTGATTGACTATTTTAATGCACAGTGCCCGACACACCAAGGGCTCATTGATCTTAAAACTCCATGTCTATTTCCGCGCCAACGCCGGGGGTCTCGGGGATGGGTAGGACGGGGACATGCTTGAGCCTTGGCCTAGCGAGATCCTCCTTGATCATCCACGGTGTTAGTTCAATTGCAGAGGAGAGGAGCGGTACAACGGCGGCCAGATGTAGCTTGGCCATAGCTCCAAAGCTGGTAGCGTAGGCGCACACTGGAGTGACGGGGACGTTGTGTAATGCGGCCATGTTGGCAATGAGCAAACCATCTGCCAGACTTCCGCACTTGGCCACCTTGATGCAAATGCCTTCCGCCAGGTCCGCCTCTAGAAGTCGCATGGCATCAAGGGGAGAGATTACCGACTCATCGGCAAAGATGGGGATGCCATACCGATCCGATAGCTTCCGCATGTCCTCCGGCCGATGCCGGAGCACGGGCTGCTCGATGTACTCTATGCGCCGGTCCCAGGCTAGCTCCCGTAAGACTTTTCCTGAGCGACGGAAGCTCTCCCAGCCCTGATTTGCGTCAACCCTCAGCCTGCATTCTGGGGGCATGACTTCAAGAACGGCATGGATGCGCTCCAGGTCCTCGGGGATGTCGCCATTGGCCTTAAGCTTAAGGGTGCGGAATCCGCCCTGGGTGGCATCTCGAGCCTGTTTCGCCGCCTGTGCAGCGGGAAGGGCGCCAATGTGGTGGCACAGCGGGATTTCATCGCGCATCCGGCGCCCAAGAATTTCATAGAGTGGAATTCCCCGCTTCTTGCCAAGGAGGTCATAGAGGGCCATTTCTATTCCCAATTTGGCTCCGGGATTGTGTGGATGGCGCATGATGATTCTCCGGAATGCGCGGAATGCCTCGCTCAATGTGAGCCCAATAATTTCTGATGCGAATTGGGACCGGATGATCTCTTCCATAGTACTGCTGGTGCCCCCGGTGAACATGGTGAGCTCCGTCCCCTCACCCCATCCGGTCAGATCCCCCGCCTGCAGTCGCACGAACACGTGGTGGGTGATGCGCCCCTCGCCTTTCTTGATGCGGTACTTATAAGACGTCGGAAAATCAACACTCAGCGGGATTTCACGTCCACAGACCTTAAGATCGGTAATCTTTTCCATGGAATACCTCCGCAATTTACTCAATCTTCAATTGAGATCAGTTCCTGTGCCTGACGGAGTGCATAGATCAGCCTGTTTTCTTCCCTCTGAAGCTTGGTTCTGGTAAATTGAGCGAGGTTGCTTTCTGGATCCGCTCCCGGTAAGTTTGCCACTACAGCCAGTCCTGGTAAATCCTCAACGGGCTGAGCCGGTTGGTGATGGAAGGTGCCGAAGTCGGTGAACAGAACGGGGTTAAGTATACGGTTCAACGCCAGCATCTTTCTGTTGACAGATTGCTGCAGCGGCTCATCTCCTGACTCTCGAGCGGCGCGGGCCTTGTGAAACAGAGCTTCACAGGCTTTTCCACAGCGATTCGTTTCCTTGATGGATCTGGAGAAATCATAAGCAGCTTGACAACACGACTGAAGTTCCAGAAGCCTCCTTTTAATAGCGCCGGCAACCTCCCTGTGGTCGAAAGGGAACACGATGGAATTGGCCAGAGAGATCACCAGGAGTGCAATGAGCCGAGAGTCCCGCCCCAGCAGATCCCGGTCCGCCTTATCCGGGGTGTCATGCTCGTTGTGCCACCAGAACCCACCGCCGGAGCCGCCCACCTTGGCCCAATCAGGATGGCCTGGGGGAATATTGAAGTCTATTCGGATGTTGGACCCGCAATTTGCCCAAAACGATTGATCCGCGTGACGTCCTTGACGGCCGAGGGGCTGTAGCTGGGCCCCTTGAGCGGCGACATTCCGTTCGATGAATTGACCTACAAGATCTTTTACAAAAGTATTGAGTTCGTAAGTTTGCTTGGGCGCGATATTGGTTGCATTGCGAACCCCTGTGGAATCAACGTTCACATCCACAATAGCATTCTCGTATATCGTTTGCCAGAATTTATCGGAATACCAGGTGCTGCCGGCGTATCGGCCTGTGGAGTGGCCCGGCCACCAGGCGAATAAGATGCTGTTTCGGAGCCGTTCTCTCCTTGCGTGAAGCAGCCGGGCGAGTTCGAGTTTGGTGGCATTACCGGTGGCATTGTCCGTGACGCCCACGTGCCAGGAATCGATGTGCCCGTGAACCAGGATGAATTTCTGAGGATCACGCCCTTCCACCCTGGCGACCGGCAGGAGTACAGGCAGCCACCCGGTCTGTGTCTGTGTTCGCACCAAAGCCGAAACCTTGTGCTGTCTGCACATCCGAATCAAGGTTTGACCTTCCTCCAGGCGCATACTGACAACGGGGATGGTAGGAATTTGTCCTACGTCGCCAATCCCTGGCGTTCCCCAAACGGTGGTGACGATGAGATTATGAAGCTGCTTGGTGGCGTTGACGTTGACGAGTGCAAGTGCCCCTTTTTCTTGTGCGACACGGGCTTTCCATGGCCTTACCAAGCCCTCAGACAGGACGATTTTTCCACGCAGATCTGCGGACTCAAAAGCACTTTCATCCATCTCCATCCCGGGCTCGAACTCGGGGGCACCGATAAACACCACCTCCCCATGGACCCCCTGGGGTGGTGTATTGGCAGAAAAAGAATGAGTCAGAACCTCGAATTTCTGGGACAAGGGAGCATAAACTTCTAAACCAGCCGACACTGGATGGCTGAGAAAAGCATTGAATTCGTAAAGTTCGACGGGAATGTTATCCTCACGAAGCCGATTCACAACATATTGACAAGCCTTATGTTCATCTGATTTGCCGGAATCGCGGTGCAGCGTCGAAAAATATTCCACCATCTCCCACATCCGGTGGGGATTCACTGCTGAAAGAATTTCAGCAGCCAAAGAGTCTTCCAACCATGCCTCTGTCATTTGCAACCTCCTCCATAGGTTATGATGAAAGTTGACATCTCAGCCTTTGCTCTTTCCCTTTGATAATCAATAACCAGACTTGGGTTCGAATCATACACAATTTCTTTTTGCAATTAGCCGCTGGATATGAAATCTTTTCCCAAGCTAACAATATATCGGGAGTAAAGTCAATCAGAAAAATGTTGCTAATTATGCTCCCAATTTTAACACAGAAATGCCCAGATATAAAGAGTGGCATGGATCAGGCCAGAAAGTATTTGTATAAAAAAAAGAGGCAATAGCCTTGTTTCATCCTCCCCGATCGTTGTTCCAGCATCTGGGAAAATTTAAATTTAGCTTGACATTTTCAGGAATATATTCTCATATAGTATTCGGTTGAATAGGCTGATATATTTAAACAGTGGGTAAAATCATCTTTTGCCACTGGGGAAGGCAGTTGGGCTAATTAAAGCATTTCATGACTGCCTTTCAAATGACGGAGCTCAAGGATATTTAATAAAGGAGGGGATGTTATGGGAATGAAAAAAGTAAAGATGCAATCCATCATTTCATTGGTTTTAGTATTTGTGGCCATTACAGGATTCATCGGTATGGCCCATGCACAAGCTCCCACCAGAGGCGGAGTTTTTACCATGCCCCTTTTCGGCAACCCCACGATGTGGCCCATGGTAGGAGGTGTCAACAATGTCCTGGCTAACAAGACGCTTTACTCTTGCCTTATCAAATACGATCCGGTGGACCTTCACCCCACCGGAGATCTGGCGGAGTCATGGAGCGTGTCGGATGACGGGCTGGTCTGGACCTTCAAGCTTAAAAAAAATGTGAAGTGGCACGACGGTCATTCTTTTACGGCTCATGATGTAAAATTCTCTTTTGATTTGTTTATCAATCCCAAAGTAACTTTCTTGCGAAAGGCAACCTTCAAAGATGTTATGAAGAACGAGGTAGTGGACGATTATACGTTCAGGCTTTACATGAAGAAACCTTTTGCCTCTTTTGCCACGATCCTTGGATACCTGATCAATATCCTGCCCAAGCACAAGCTGGAGAATCTGAGCCCCAAAGAATTATTGAACCCCGAAGAGTTTCTTCGTCATCCCATCGGCACCGGTCCATTCAAATTCAAGGAGTTTGTGCCGGGCTCCCATCTCAAAGTGGTGGCCAACAAAGATTATTATGACGGAGCGCCTTATATCGATGCGGTGATTTACAAGATCATCAGGGATATTGATGCGCAGATCGCCCAACTTCAAACGGGACAGTTGGATATGATAATTCTTGAGCCTCACCAGGTTCCCGCTGTAGAGAAAAATCCCAACATTTACATCAGCCTGGCCAAACAGGTCAATTACCAGTATATATCCATCAATAACAGGAACCCTCTCTTCCGAGACAAGAGGGTCCGTCAAGCCCTCACTTATGGGATTGATAAAGAGGCGATTCTCAAGAATGTCTATAAAGGTATGGGCGAAATTTGTACCGGTCCCATCAACCCGATCCTCTCGTGGGTTTACAATCCCAAGGTGAAGCGGTATCCATACGATCCCGAGAAAGCAAAGGCCCTCCTGAAGGAAGCGGGCTGGACCCCAGGAACCGGAGGGGTGCTTCATAACAAGGAAGGAAAGCCTTTTCACGTAACACTGCTGGTTGACAAGGGCAATCCAGTGCGCGAACAGCTCGCCGTGGTAGCCCAGGAATACTGGAGGAAAATCGGTATCGACGTGAGAATCAAAGGCATGGAGTTTATCCAAGTGCTCAGAGCCTTTCGCAAGCTTCCCCCGGATTATGAAATGTTGGTTATGTGGTACATAACTCCTCCCGACCCGGACATCCTGGATTTTTATCATACGGGCTCCCCTATGAACAATTATGCATACTCTAACCCTGAAGCGGATAAGCTCCTTGAAGAGGGACGCCAGACCTTTGACAGGCAGAAGCGGATCGAGATATATAAGAAATTACAGGAGATTATAGCGGAGGACCCCCCCGTAGTTTACCTCTATTATCCTAAAGAGATCAGGGCACTCAGCAAGAGAGTCAAAAACTACGCCGGAGTCGGCTACCGGGATGCCACCATTTATCTGTACAAAACATGGTTAGCCAAATAACCCTCTTTAGCGCCTCAGATTGTATCCAAACATAGCAGGCCCGGGGCCTTTTCCACAGGATCGGGCCTGTTTTTTGTTCAAGCGGGCAATAGTTCACAAAATGATGTCGCGGAAAGACGCAGCGTCTGCCCGATATCAGAGCAGGTGGATGGCTGATAATGATACGTTATCTCATACGGCGATTGCTTCAGACCGTCTTGCTCCTGTTTATCGTAACCCTTGTGGTGTTCGCCATGATCCAGGCAGCACCGGGAGGGCCTGCGATCCTGCTTGATCCCAACATGACCGAAGAAGATGCGCAAGCCATGCGAGAGGCATTGGGGCTGGATCAACCCATACACATCCAGTACGGTCGATGGCTGTGGAACTTGTTCCACGGTGATCTTGGGTATTCATACATTATCGGCAGGCCGGTGCTGGAGCTCATTCTGCAGAAGATTCCTGCCACCCTGGTGCTGGCAGTGGCGGCTTTGTTGTTCGCCGTGGGGTTGGGAATTCCTCTGGGAGTGCTTTCGGCGGTCAAAAGGTATTCGATTACGGACATCTCAGTGACTACGGTGAGCTTTTTTGGGCTATCGGTCCCCGTTTTCTGGTACGGATTGATGCTCATCATGATCTTCTCCGTGAAGCTTCAATTTTTGCCTGCGGGCGGAATGTACGAGATTGGCGCCGAGATCACCGCCTGGGAAATCCTCAAGCATGTGGCCCTTCCAGCCATTGTGCTCGGGACTGTGAATATGGCCCAGATCGCCCGTTATACGCGCTCCAGCTTTTTGACCGTCATGCGCATGGATTATGTGAGGACTGCGCGGGCCAAGGGCTTGCGGGAGGCGCTGGTACTCTATAAGCACGCAATGCGCAACGCGATGATCCCGGTTGTGACCATCATCGGGTTGATCCTCCCACGGTTTCTCGGGGGAGCGGCCGTAACAGAAACGGTCTTTACCTGGCCGGGCCTGGGCAACCTGGCAGTCAGTGCGGCCTACAACCGTGATTATCCAACCATTATGGGGATTACTCTGGTTGTATCCTTTCTGGCCATTATCAGCAACTTGCTGGTGGATATTTTATACACGTACATCGATCCTAGGGTGAAGTATGAGTAAACCATCAATGAATGCCCTCCATAGTCCTGTGAAGTTTGGACTTATTCATAGAGCCGGGAGAAATTTTTTGAAAAATCGGCTGGCAGCGTTGGCCCTGGTTTCTCTCATCTTGATCCACTTCATAGGTTTCCTGGCTCCATGGGTAGCGCCTTATCCGTATGAGCGCATCGATCTGATGAATTCGCTGTCTACACCCAGTTGGAATCACCTGCTGGGAACTGATGAAAATGGCCGGGACGTGGCCACCAGGCTCATCTACGGGGCACGAATCTCCTTGAGCGTGGGGTTGGTGGCTATGATCATTTCCACCACACTGGGCTCTTTCCTGGGAGGAGTGGCGGGTTTTGTAGGCAGGTGGGTGGACTCCATCATCATGCGCTTTACCGATGGAATGCTCAGCGTCCCACTGTTTTTCTTTATGCTCACATTCCTCTCTCTGATGGGTTCATCGCTGACCAACATCATCATGGCCATTGCCCTTACAAGCTGGATGCCCGCAGCAAGGGTGGTGAGAGGGGAGGTCTTGAGCCAGAAGAACCTGGATTTCGTTACCGCCGCCCGCGCCTTGGGAATGGGACGGTGGAGGATTCTGTTCGCCCATATCATGCCGCAGTGCATCCCCAGCATCATTGTCGCCAGCACACTGTGCGTGGCATATGCAATTCTGATAGAATCAGCCCTCAGTTATCTGGGGCTGGGAGTTCAGCCTCCTATTCCTTCCTGGGGGAACATGCTAAGCAATGGCCGAGGATATCTCTGGAGCTCGCCGCGTCTTGCATTTTACCCGGGAATTCTTATTTTTCTTACCGTCCTTGCTTATAATTTCTTGGGTGATGGTCTACGTGATATCTTGGATCCCTCCACTGCTTCCCGAATGGAAAAAGAAGGCACGAGCACTGGATAGTGATTGAAGGGATTATGAAATTCATTCATTTTGATTTGAAGAAAATTTCCACTTTGATTTTAACAAATTAAGCATTTTCCTGTATTTGTAACTACTTGATTTTATAGTAAAGTTAATCGTACACGACTGATCATCAAAGGATAAAACTATTCACAATGGAATGGGGCGGATTCTGGCAGCCATTCAAAGAGCTGAGGGCAACCGATCAGCCGCAGCAAAATTACTCAGCATTATCATAGCAATTTTTTATCGTAAGCTGGCAAGGCACGGAATTACCAATGATAAATACTAAGACTCCCTTAAACTGAACTCCCCTGAGAAATCATCCCTGAAAGCGTGGAGCATGCACTCCACATCGTGCAGTTACATAAGCCTCAATTAAAACAAACATGCAATCCTACGGATGAAATGAATTAGCTTGTTGGCGCAAACCATTTGGCATTAAACCGAGGCTGTCGTGTGGCACATAAGATATATTCTGGTGCTATTTTTTTTATAATTAGTTCGAATGATAAAAGAATTGGATGAGAATCTTAAAACTCTATACTCTCTAAAGACCGTAAAGCTCCCCACTTCTGCCAAAAGATAAAAAGGCCTTTCTCATCATCCTAGATAGTCTGCCAATGCAGAGCTTTGAGACACTAATCATCAACACATCTGCCTCAGCCAAAACCTCTGTCGGTTCAACTCTGATACGACTGGCCCAACATTTAACCAAATAACAGAACTAAATTCAATCCCCTAAAAGGGGATTCCGATATTCGGAATTGTGGCACTCAAGAGATAATCCCTTTCCCACAAATCCTATCTCATACTAATAAGATAGAGCATATCATTCCGTGTATCCTTGGCTAATAAATGTCTTACAAGTAATACATAGAGACATTTAAGATACATTATTGAGACACTTTTTGAATCACACGCATTTCTAAACAATGGCTATGAAAAAGGGCAAAATGTCAAAACCTTTTTATAGTAGCAACTTAGGTTGGCATTCCATTCTTTGGCATCTCTTTTGCGTTAAAGTTTTCAAAAATTTTAAATGGTATTGACTTCATTCAGCTCATACTGTATATTGTAGCTATCAATTTATGAAATACAATATACAGTAGGAGTGAAGTCGCCAAATGAAAAAGCCATATCAAGAAACGAACCTTCTGGAATTCCAGAAGAAAT
>CAZTAS010000086.1:0-23543 GCA_964611635.1 uncultured Thermodesulfobacteriota bacterium | reverse complement strand
TTCCCCGGCCTCGTTTATCCCCACCCTCCTTAGGGCCACCAAAGAAGGAATCGTCAATCTCAACGATTCCTGCCAGTCATTTAATGCCAATCCTGCGAGGGAGAAAGCTGGAGTTGAGCATCATCGAAAAAACTGTGAATTTTTGGAATAAGCGCACCGGGAAGAAATTTTCTTGTGCGGAGGCTCAGAAGATGATGGCCAATATTTCCGGGTTCCTCCAAGTGCTGGCCGAGTGGGACCGGAAAACCCTCGAGGATGACGATGCCAAAACGGGGCGGTTTATTTAACAAAACGTCAAAATGAAATTTTAACGCTTTTGGGTAGGGGATTGAGCAGGGCAGACATATGTCAAGTGCTTAATACTAATAGAAATAATTTAAGGCAAATGATCAATAATTTAAAGAAAAAAATTAACGATTTTGACCCTATATAAGAGCATAAGAGTCTCTTATTTTACAAGAATAGCAAGATTGGTCTCCCGGTGAACATGAAATTTCACAACAGGGAGCGAGTTCTTGGATGCTTTTAATAAGTGAATAGGGACAATATATAGGGACAAAAACAATGAAGGGGTTAGAATCAAATTTCTAACCCCTTGATTTTTCTGGTACGCCCGGCAGGATTCGAACCTGCGGCCTTCGGCTCCGGAGGCCGACGCTCTATCCAACTGAGCTACGGGCGCATAAAAATTAGAATAGACAATCTCAAGGAAAAAGTCAAGATTATACCCCTTTAATAATCCAATACATAGACAAAAAAAAGCAAGAAGGATATGATGTTAGTTCACATCCCTATCCCATGAGAGCATACATTTTGCTTTGGAAATAAGTGATATCAAATGAAGGCTCAATAATGAACAAACATATATTTCGATTCTTAGTGGTGATATTGATAACTTTTTTCCTGAGAATATCAACTCCCACTTATGGAGGCATGTTGAACGAAATCCATAAATATCTGAATATCTCAGGGTCGATCGAGGTAGAAGCGAGCTATATTGATGATGAAGATATTGCTACCCACCACAAGGAGCAAGAATGGTACCTCGACTTTACCCCTCTGGAGCTGGATCTGGATATCTCTTTACCGGTTGAATGGATTACCGGGAAACTGGAGGTGAAGGCCGAGGTCCCACATGAGGACGATCTTGTCTCCATTGACGAGGCTTACATCAAGCTGAAAAAGGAAGGTTTTCCGCTCTATTTCGTCTTCGGAAAGAAAGATACACCCTTTGGGGTGTTCGAGAACCACCTTATCAGCGACACTCTGCCCCAGGAGCTGTATGAAATCGACCCCCTTCAGATTACTGCGGGATTCCGGCCTTGCAGGTGGGATCTTGATGCATCGCTGACCCTGTACAGAGGGAATGATCTCATAGAGAAAGTTTACGAGTCGGGATTTGTCATGGAAAACCCTGCCCGGTTTTTTGCTGTGAATTCCCGTGGAGAGGAAGTTGAGCCGCTCATCGATAATCACGGCCATGGTAATTCCTTTATATTCCGTACCTCACTGATGCCTCTGGAGGGACTGGGCCTGCATTTGTATTACGGTTTGGAAAAAGGTGATCGGTATAACAATAATTCTGCAGGCGGAGCCGTTTCTCTTAACTACTGGAAGCTCATCATGGACGCAGAAGTCGTCTTTGCATTGCAGCGGGAAGGCCGAAGCGAATTTATTGGGCTTGCCGGGGTTGATAGATGGCAAAGGGTAGATGATGATTTCAAAGAACGCGCCTGGACTGCAACACTGGCCTTCCATAGCACCGAGGCCTTGGAACTGGCTGTCCGATACGAGGATTTTGACCACGGCGCAGACGGGGAGATCGATGAATCCTTGGACTGGCGGGCTAGCATCGGTTTGAATTACAATGTCTGGTCACATGAAAATTTGGGTTTGTCCCTGGACGCTGCCGTAGAGTATAGGTACTCAGAGTTCGAGAAAGGAGCAAATGAAAATGCTAACCACAAAACAAATGAATTTTTTGTTCACCTGGGATTTTACTTTTAGGCGATAAGCTTAGGCCTGAGAATTGTTTGTGGTTTTAAATTAGCTTTCTTTAAGAATTTGAGTTTATAAATGCTTTTTACATATAATAAACACGAGGAGAAACGAATGGCTCGACTGACCTTGCCGAAATCAGCCGAGCCGCACTTTTCTTAACTTTGACGTTCAAGTACACCCAAAAACAATGGTGTATACAACGCTCCGCTTTCTATTATGCTCTACGATCACTCCAGGCCTCCATTGACCAAGTCGAATCCCAATGTATTCATATTGAAGTCAAACTCGACCCAGAGGGTGCCAATCTGAGTTCCCACAGGGAATTCCGCTCCAACATTGCTCAGGCGGATTCTTTGCTGGCTTGGAGCGGAGAAGGTAGCTGCACTAAAATCGACGTTGAAGTCTGTCGGTAATATCCCTGATATCTGGGTAAGTGCCAACTCACCATCTTTTATGAGCCCAACTCCTGGAGCATAAAGCTTGAATTCTTCGACACCTGGTTCCAAGGTTGTAGTCTCCTTGGTTTTTAAACAATTGTCGAACGTTCCCGCAGAGGATTGTAATGTCTCATTGAGGCTCACGATTTCCGCTCTGTCCATCGCAACTCCCTGCGCCATTTCCTGGTAGTATCGCGCCCCGAGCAACGCAATTCCCGGCATCATGAGGCCGGCTCTCGCGTCATTAACACCCGCCTGCCAGGCCCCCTCGTGACCGACTATGACGCCCTCGTCATATATGTCCACATCCTCGCCAAAATAAAACACGCTATTATTCTGCTTGCATATTGCGAAGTAATTCCTGGAGACCTCGGCCAACTCACCGTCCTGAGTTTCTCTCTCCTCCACAACCCTGGTTTGTACGCCGTTAATGGTCATGGTCTCATTGAGAACGGTAATGGCTAGGCGAACCGCTTCCCCGTCCTCAGTTCCTTCAAGGACTAGCTGATATCCCGGCTCAAGAATAAAATAGGGATTGCTTCCGCGAGACGAAAAATCACACGCATCAAGCATGAAGGAATCCGTGAATCCGTCCTGCCCGAATACAAGGCCGGGCGCTGTGAGCAGCGCCGTCGTCATAAGGAAAACGGCGATTCTATTTCTCATGTCTCTCACACTCTTCATCTTTTTGTCCTCCTATGCTGAAATTTTTCACAAAAAGGCCGTCGCGTTGTCACCATACCCTCAGGCAACGCTCAGAAAGGCTCTCGTTCCGTCATACTGATCTCCCCTCGGCACAATGGCATGATTTACTTGAATCTAACTCGTGACATTGGCAACAGTGTTTCAGCGATCAGTGGTTTCAATAATGTGATGGTCAATCACCCCCTCTCCTTATCCATCCTTCATCCGCCACTTTTTCTTCCCCGGTGAAGGCCGTAAAACGACATTCATTCCTTCTGAACTCCAGGAGAAGAAATATATTCTCTTCGTCATTACCAGCAGCCCGCGCCTGAGCGCCGGGAATTAATTTGTCCGGCTGAACAATACCGCCGCTGCCGACATTAAAGTAATGAACATCTTTTACAGGATGAAGCCGCTCATACAGATGATTGTGTGCGCTTACCACGATGTTTACCCTGTTCTTTACAAACAGTGGCTCCAGTCGCCGGGCGATCAAAGCACTGGCAGGATGTTTGGCTCCGGTTGAATAGATGGGGTGATGCGTTGCCACGACTTTCCAGATGGTGCAGCTCTCGGATAAAGCGGTTTCCATCCACGCAATCTGCTTGGGATCATTTTGCAGCGTATTGGAATCGATGAAAAAGACTTCCACCAGATTATTGCCGAAAGTCCTGGAGTAATATCTTTTGCCGCGCATGTTGAAAAGCGGGTAGTGGGTCTGAAAGGTGGAGGAGCCTGCTATGAGGTCATGATTCCCCAGAGTTGCATAAAAGGGGACGCCGTTGGTAATAAGGGCTTCATTTGGTCTTTCGAAATAAGCTTTGTAGGCCACTTCGGGGTCACCCTTGCCGTTCCAGCCGACCACATTGTCGCCAAGCAAGATAATTCCGTCCAGAGAATATCTCTGGTCTGTGTGGTAGATGGCATTGGCCACCATGCGCTGTGGTTGTTTTCCCGTGCCGGCATCTCCTATGGCAGCGAGGCGGATTATCTCCCTCTTGCTTTCTTGAAGTTTGCATATAAAGAGATGATAATTATGGGGTGCATACAGATCGCGATAAGGAATACAGGCATCGAGGAGGGATTCCCTTTTTTCCCTGAGGTCTCTCGAGTGTACCAAAAAAATATGATTATATTGTGTGGTGGTTAACTCATCGATCTCTTCTTTTAATGACTCTGTTTTCTTGAAAAAATGATAAGGGTTTTTTCTAGTTGTGACAGATTCGACATTGCCTTTGCTGTAAAATCCTAGCCCGTTGAACTTTTTATTGACGATAACGATTTCATATTTATTGCTTTCAATATCTTCAACTTGCCTTTGAATTATCCTCCAAATGAACCGGGAATCTTTTTCAGTGGGCCAGTAGGCTACTTCGAGTTTGAAGCAAATGAGAAAGACAATCCATGTTACCAATAATAAATTCGTATTACGATTAATATTGAACGAAAATAGATCATATTCCGGAGCGTACAATATCATCGCCTTAGCGGTAATCAAGCAAAGAGGAGGAAATAATGGCAAAATATAGAGAGGTAAGCGGGAAGATGCTAATGAAAAAATAACCAAGGGAACAGCCACCCAGAGGAGTAATAACAGGCCTCGGGGGCGATGGAGAAGTTCGCTCCACCAGTGTTTTATGCTGAGAGAAAGCTGGATTCGCCGGAAGAGGAAAGGCCAAGAGATAGACCATGGAAGTGCGCCCAGTGTGAATGTCGGTAAATATATAACGAAAGGACCGTACCAGTCGGAATTGCGCGAATACTTTGCGGAAACGAGTCGTCCCCAGATCTGATTATCCAGAAAATAGGTAAGGGCGTTGGGAACCGATTTAATAACCTGTAAATACCAGAACAACCCGATGTAGAGTGAAAGCATGAGAGCAAGAAGTGTCCATGGAGTGAACAAGAAATCACTAAACTCCTTGCGAAACAACAGATATAACAACATGGGACCGGCCATAACCAGCATCACCGGACCCTTTGCCAGAAAACCCAACCCGAACGCCGCTCCCATCATCAGGGTCCAGAGACCGCTGCGCCATCCTCTAGTTTGGCGGCTATTCTAAAAACAGTAAAAAGCCAGGGCAATGCTGAAAGCCAGGGGGGTGTCCGGTGTGGTGACGTTTGCGGCGGCAAATGGGATAATGGTGGTGGCGTAAAACAAACCCGCCAACAGCCCTGTTCTCCTGTCCCAGAGCGAGGAACCAAACCAGGCCACCAGGAGGGCGGTGAGGGAAAAGCACATTGCAGTGAAGAACCGGGCTCCCCATTCATTAAATCCAAACAGCCGCATTCCCATCGCAATTCCCCAATATACCAGGGGAGGCTTATCGAGGAATATTTCATGATTGAGCCTGGGAATGAGGAAATCCCCCGTCTTCGACATGTTGACCGCGCAATTTACATAATATCCTTCATCAGGCTCCCAAATACCTCGAGCGCCCTGGAACGCAAAGGCCAGAGTGAAGGTAACAAGTAACAAAGATAGCCAGTTGGATTTGGAATTGAGCACTTTCATGACACTTCATCCATCACGGAAAGAGAGGCCCAGAACATATTCCAAGAAGATAATTAATAATTGCCTTCCGAAAGCCTGAAATAATGTGCTTGAGAGAAATTCCGATCATGTAATGCCATCCAGTGGTTGCTTATCAAATCTGTGATGTCCACTGCTAAAAGCGCACAAATAATTGTCCGGCGTATATAGCTACCTGAAAATACGATCAATACTGCTGCCAGACCCAGCAAAGCAAGCTTATAGTGAGAAAAAGGATGAGAGAAAAAAGGGATGGAGGCCTCAAGCCATGAATGGCGACAGTGAAAGTAGATATAACGGAAAAGCCAACGATCAGCTTCATCGATAATAGAGAAAAAATAATCATAACTTTGCTTATTCAAAAATTGAACTCATTCGTCATGTAGGCAACTGGAATCGCAATGAAACCCATTCTATAGTAACAACGCATGCATTATTACGGGCAGATTATCAGAAGATTACAATTTAGTAATGTTGAAGGGAGAGGGATGGACCTAGTGGGGTAAAATAGTGAGACGAGGAAGTGCAGCTGTAAAGGTGCTCCCCTTACCCAGGCTGCTTGTGGCGGTGATGCTTCCCCCGTGAGCTCGAGATATTGCCAGGGAGAGGGCGAGGCCCAGGCCGGTGCCGGTTTGAGGCCGGCTCTGACTGCATAGATAGAACCGTTTAAAGATATTGGGGAGATCATCCTCTGAGATTCCAATCCCCGTGTCATGTACGGAAATGAGAACCTGCCCTTCAACCTCATTAACGGCGACCGTGACAGTTCCACCTGAAGGGGTGTATTTCACCCGCATTATTTTTCCAATCATCTGGTTTAAAACCTCCGCCTTTAGGCAAAAAGCTTTAGCGAGAATAAGTTTGTGCTATGATCGCTCACTGAAAGTGATCCATGAGCAAGGAATACAAAAATGGACCTAATATAGTCTATGACATCCAGTATCATCTTCGGAAGCGCTGGTATTTTTGTGCATCGGTCGGCAAAGTTGCTGAAAAAATGATAGAAGCCTATATTGAATAACAAGAAAATGGGCTGCCCAGGGATGTTTTCAGGGTCTTCGATGAGTAATCGGCTTCAGCCGAAATGACAGGCTTTCAGTCGTATTATAAATTTACCTGCTTTAGCAGGTAGCGGTTTGATGTTCTTTAGAATCCAAGGGAGAGCTGAACTATTGCTCCTCCTCTCAAAGGTAAGACGAAAAAGCCCAATCCTTTATCTTGCTGGAGATTTGGGAAGGCATCGTGAACGAAAGCGGTGAGGAAATAACCCAGGGTGGCGCCAGCAAGAACATCGGAGGGAAAAAGCTGCTTACCCTCAACCCGCGCCCAACTGACGCTTGCAGCCAGAAGAATATTTGCGATTTGCATTGGGAGTTTCACCTTGTTGGATAAAGGGATGGAGTCGACATTCTGATTGGCAAGTGTCGCAGCGGAGAAGGCACATGAAGAGTGACTTGAAGGGAAACTATCTTCATTACTGCCGTCCGGCCGTCTGCGATTAATAGCGGCTTTAAGCGAAACCGTTGCTATTTCAGTCATACCTAGCGCTGCCAACTCAGTTGCTGTGCCCTCAATCTTTGAATAAGACCATTCTTTCGTATCCTTGCCACTGGGAGTGACGAGGCCGGTGAGGAGGGCATCTATATATAGGATGGCACTGAGATAGTCGCTGGCATTTCTGGCTGCATCCTCGGATCCGAAGATAGGATTGTGTCTAACTGCGTAATCCGAGAGTTTTCCATCAATATCACCCAATGCGAAGACTAGCGCCCCTGCTGCAGGAATTAAGGTTTGTAAATCAAATAAAGCATTGTACGCCGCCCGATGTATTCTTTTGGATTCTAGTGGATATATAGCATCATGTCCCCAGCCAAGCCCATTTTGAAGGCTTCCGCAGCCTGCACCGAGAAATATGATAAATATTATCGCCAATGAAATCATTAACTGGGATTCCTTCATATCATTGTTCCTTCTGCTTCCCCGGATATTTTTAGATCGGAGGAACAGGTGGCCGAAAAGCGCGGCAATGCACGCAGTGCGTTGATACACTTTGCGGGATTAAATCAAATGGGCCCGGTCGCAGTCACAACGAGGGCAGCGAAAGCCATCCGGCCATTTGCCGATGACGAGATGCATCAGACAATCTCGCTCTACGCGAAATCTATGCCTGAACTGTTTGATAGGCATTTTGGAATAACGGACGGGCTTTAGAGAATTTACAAAAAAGCCCATGCCAAATTCCAATCATGTATTGCCATCTTAGATCAGCATCGCACTTCCAGTCGCCATCCACCTTACTGAAACTACAACAAGCCATTCTAAATAATTTTAACACCTGCAATATAACGGGAAGATTGTCCGAAGATTACAATTTGTTAATGTTGAAGCGAGATGGAATGAATTATGGGGTAACAGTAAGAGAAGGGAGGGTAACAGTAAAGGTGCTTCCTTCACCAAGGCAGCTTGTGGCGGTGATACTTCCACCGTGGGCCCGGGCAATTGCCAGGGCCAGTGTGAGACCCAGGCCGCTGCCGGTCTGGGACCGTCTTTGATCACATCGATAGAACCGCTTGAAGATATGGGGCAAGTCCTCATCGGAGATCCCAATCCCCGTGTCATGTACGGAAATGAGAACCTGTCCTTTATCTTCATTAACAGAAACTTTAACAGTTCCTCCAACGTGGGTGTACTTCAATGCATTATCAAGAAGATTGGCCACCATACGTTGAAGGCGCTGGATGTCTCCATAAACATAGCAATTGTCACGCGCGTTGAAAATAAGGATGATACCTTTATCTTCGGCTAACGGCTGAAACAATTCACAGGCATCTTTGGCCACCTTGGTGATATAAATCTTTTCCATGTGAAGTTTCCCCGTTCCCGTCTCAAATTCTGAGATATCCAGCATCGTGTTTATCATTCCCAGGAGCCTATCGCATTCCTCTATGGTATTTGCAGCCACAGTCTCATATTCTTCGATGGACTTGGCAGTTGTTAATGTCGTTTCAGCGATACCACGAATTCTGGTGATGGGGCTTCTCAGATCATGGGCGATATTATCGGTCATCTCTCTCATCCCTGTAACCAGAACGTTAATGCGGTCCAACATATTATTGAACGTGGCTGCCAGTCGGTCGATTTCATGGCCTCTGGCTTTCAAGGGAACCCGCTGTTCAAGAGCTCCGTTGGAAATATCGCGCGCTGTTCGTGTAACTTCCTCCACGCCCAGCATCGCCCGCCGGGCCATGAACCATCCGACGAGAGCGGCAAAAATCGTGAGAATGGCCATAATTGAAATAAAAATTCTCTGGAATTTTTCCATAAACCATTCATTTTCCTCCAATGACACACCTAATTGCAAAATTTTGCCGGGCCCTATAATGCCGTAAAGGATGCGCACTTTATGCTCACGATCTGGAAGAGCCAGAGTTTCTAATACATACTCGGCGGTACCGTCTGTTAACCGATTTAATGCAGTTCTATTGACACCCACATTCCTCCAGGTTGCCATATCGGATGCAGCAATCTCCTGACCGCTCGGCCTTAGGAGACGAAAAAATATCTCATCGACTCCGTCATCCTCGGCTTCAAACACCAACGCGGCCTTGACCTCATCAATCCCTTTTAATGATAAAAGAGAAGCAAACTCCGGGATATCCTCTAAAAGTTCCTGGTCCGTTTTCTCCTGTATATCGGAAGCGATCATGAAGTAAAGGAAGAAAAAAGCAACAAAAGAGGAAAAGATAAATATTCCCGCATACCAGAGTGTTAATCGGAATGAAAGTGTGTGTCGAACATTAAGAAGCTTTTTTAAGTACATATCCCACTCCGCGGATGGTATGAATGAGCTTTGTCGCAAACCCTTTATCAATTTTATCTCTCAATTTGCATATTCGCGCTTCAACGACGTTTGTCTGAGGGTCAAAATTGTAGTCCCAGACATGTTCCATAATCATGATCTTCGAAACGACCCTTCCCGCGTTTCGCATAAGGTATTCAAGGAGGGCAAATTCAAGGGGCTGGAGATCAATCTTCTTCCCTTCTCTGATAACCTCGTGTGTGAGAAGATTCATTGAGAGATCACCAACTGAAAGTCTGGTCGGCTCAGTAGCTCCGCTGGCCCTGCGGATCAGCGCCTGCACGCGCGCAAGGAGCTCAGAAAAAGCAAAAGGCTTGGTCAGATAATCGTCTCCTCCTGTCTGGAGGCCCTTGACCCGGTCGTCTATCGATCGTTTAGCACTTACAATAATCACGGGTGTGTTGATCTTTTGCTCCCGCAATCGCTCGATGAGAGTTAGCCCGTCGAGCTTGGCCAGCATGATATCAATGATGGCTGTGTCGTAAGGTTTCGTTAAAGCCATATTAAGGCCTTCTTCCCCGTCTTCCGTATGATCCACGGCAAAGCTCGCCTCTTTCAGCCCCTTTAGAATAAAAGAGGCAATCTTCAGATCATCTTCAACCAACAGTACGCGCATGAAAACACCCTTCTTGAAAATCTTACAACTTAAGGTAAATAAAAGTGTTTTTTATTAGAAATTCTTCTATTCCATCTAAATGGAATGATGGAGCTGTTCGTCGCGGATTGCAATCCGGTTAAGAAAATAGCATATGACTAAATTATATTTTAGTGTTATTTTTTGGTTCATAATGTCCGATTAAAGCGTGAAAAAGTAGTCAGAAATTTTAGGAAATCTGGTAAAGTGATTTAGCAGATAAGTTGTTGCAAATAAATGAGAGTTTGAAATATATTTTATTATAACACACTATTTCATCAAAAGATGCTCGAACTTTTTATTCCCTTATGGCCCATTCACTTGACTCTATGGGACATAGGTGATATTATATTCAAATATTTTACCCGGAAGTGACGGAGCCTTTAGTTCCGGATAAATAGTTTATTTTCACAAAATTGGGTAAGCTGCCATGATTTAACACTTTGAATAAACGGACTATTTTCAATGCCTCCAGTTGAAATAGAATGTGATTACCTAAGTTATATCTATTATAAGAAGAATGGGTTTACTTCGGGGAATGGCAATAAAGCGTTGAACATTGCCCGACTTTTAGTGCTTTGAGCTTTTTCAGTAATACACTGCATTTTAGGGTTTGCACGTGGGACCTGTCTGCCGGAAGGCAGGGATGTATTTTCACTTGTCAGGGGTGCGGCGTCGCCATTTTGTTCACTCCAGGTTCCAGTATCAGGATGAAAAACAGACAAACTGGTAGATTTAAAAAGCATCCGAAGGGTTGTTATGTTTTGCTCCATAATGTTGTTTTCCCTTGATGAGTGAATCTTAACCCTATCTGGCTCGGGGAGATACACGGACATTTCCCCGGCCGGGGCCACAAGAACCCTTTGAAAGAAGGAGGGGGGAGAGATGCCAACATTTGTGACGCTTATCAAGTATTCGCCAGAAGGGGCCAAGGGGATCAGCGCGGAGCGCACCAAAAAGGTAGAGACGTTGCTGAAAGCCGAGAAAGGCAAGCTGGTTTCGGGGTATGGGCTTCTGGGACGCTGGGATGCCATCATGATTTGCGATCTTCCCAACGAAAAGGCCGCTTTGAAGGTGGCCATCCAGCTATCCAAGCTCATCGGTGCCACCACGGAGACAATGGTCGGCCTGCCCCTGGCTGAGTTCGATCAACTCGCCAAAGGGGGAAGGCAAAGTAGAAAGAAGTGATCACAATCCCTCTCCCCCGGGATGGCTCTCAATTAAATAGATGGAGTTTCCATGCAATTTGTCTTTTGAGCGGTTCCCGGCGGGAGAGGGGACCAATCCATTACAACCAGCGCGTCTTTCGCTGTTAATCACACGCATGCAAGTTTGCCCACCCTTCATGCAGGGCTCTGCCCTCCATTGATCAACTTGACCGCAGTAATTCCCATTGAGGAATATTTGTGAAATCAAAACGAAGATACCCAGTTACTAAAAAACCGTCCCGGCTTCCAAAGAAAATGGGAACACCTCCCGGGCCAAAAGGAATCCTGCGGTTTTTAAAACACATCAATAGGCCGGTTTCCTGGCAAGAAATCCGGGATCACTTCCATGCCAACGCCAAGGGTGGTTCCCTGATTCACGAATTTCTGGAGCAGATGATCCGGGACGGCCGGGTGGTTAAAACATCGCGCGAGCGATTCGGTTTGCCCGATCAAATGCACCTGATATCAGGAGAACTCCGCTGCAGGCCAGACGGCCATGGTATAGTAATACCAGAGACGGGCATGCTCAGGGAAGTTATTATCAAACCTCTCAACCTGCGCGAAGCTATGCACGGCGACCGGGTGATTGTCCGGATAGAAAAATCAAAACGGCAAGAGGGGAATATAATCCGAATTCTTGAGCGGCGGACACATGTTGTGGTAGGCACCTTTGTAAAGGGGCGTCGTTCTTATGTTATCCCGGAGGATCCTCGCTACCTTTTCGAGCTGGATATACCTTCCAGCAAAACCATGAAGGCCCTCACAGGACAGATGGTAGTTGCCGAGATCACCCGCTACCCCGAGCGACACGCCCCGCCCGAGGGAATAATAAAGCAAGTCCTTGGAATTCCCGGCGATCCCGGCGTTGATGCCAGGATTGTTGCATTAAAGTACGGTCTCCCATTCGATTTTCCAGAGGAAGTCAAAAGAGCGGCCGGTGAAGTTCCATCGCGCGTACGACGTCATGAACTCCAAAACCGCAAGGATCTGAGGAAAATCCTTACTTTCACCGTGGACAGTGAAAACGCCCGGGATTTTGACGATGCCGTTTCATTGCTCGTTGGGGAAGACTGTTGTATGACACTTTATGTGTCCATTGCTGATGTGGGCCATTACGTTAAAGCAGGTTCAATACTTGATGCAGAGGCTTTCCAGCGAGGAAGCAGCATCTACTTTCCCGAGTGTGTTCTCCCCATGCTTCCCGTTCAATTAAGCAATGAGATTTGCAGCCTGAATCCCGGAGTGGATCGCCTGGCTATAACCGCAGCGCTTACTTACGATTCGGTGGGCAACCTGCTTGACTACAGCTTCTTCCCCAGTGTAATTCACAGCGACCGAAGGCTGACTTATACGGGTCTTCGGAAGATCCTGGTGGATCGGGATGAAAGCGAGCGAAAACGGCACCGAAAGCTGGTGCCCACACTGGAGGCCATGTACTCCCTGTACAGATTGCTGGAGCGCAAAAGAGAGGAGCGGGGCGGTCTGGAATTCGATTTTCCTGAACCACAGGTGATCCTGGACCTTAGAGGAGGGGTGGAAGGGGTTATAAAGGCCGAGCGGAGTGTGGCTCACATGATCATCGAGGAATTCATGGTGGGGGCCAATGCTGCAGCGGCTCAATTCCTCGTAAGAAATGGGCGAAATTCTCTTTTTCGTGTTCATCCCAGGCCCGATCCGCGATCAGCCGCCGAGATCAGGCACTTGATCCGCAATTTAGGCTACACCGTGCCGGCGGGACGCTCCAACGACTCACGCACATTTCAGCAGTTCCTCAAAGCTGTCCAGGGAAAGCCCGAGGAGCGTCTGGTCAATACGCTATGCCTGCGATCACTGCGGCAGGCCCATTATTCTGCTCAGAACTTTGGGCATTTCGGCCTTGCCCTACCCTTATACGTCCACTTTACATGTCCTATAAGGCGATATCCGGACCTTATTATTCACCGCATGATTAGGGAGACCCTGGGAATGGATGCTCCTTCTGATCTTCCGGTTCCTCTGGAAAAAATGGCCTTGCTGATTTCGGAGCAAGAACGGAAAGCTATGGAGGCACAGCGAGAAATAGTGGATCGTTACAGGGTGCAATTCATGGCAGATCATCTGGGTGAGGAATTCAACGGCACCATTAGCAATGTCACGGCCTTCGGATTATTTGTTGAACTTGACGAAGTCTTTGTGGATGGCCTAATACATATTTCAACGTTGCATGATGATTATTATCAATTCCATGAAAAGGGACTGTTTCTGGACGGAAGAAGAGCGCACCGGGTTTTTCGCATTGGCGATCGTGTCCGGGTTCAATTGGAGCGCGTGGACATCGAGCGGCGGCAGATCGATTTCCAGTTGATCAAACATGATCCCGCACGAGATACTTATCGAAATAAGAGTTTACGCGCCTCAGATGCACGCGATGCAATCACTTCATTTAGGAGACGGCAACGGTGAGCCAAATCAAGCAGATCTATCGGACGATAATGGATGATAACTTTCCCGAAAAGATAAGCATTACTTTCGGGGATCAACGCCTGGTCTATCGAAAACGCACCTGGAAGCTACCTGACGAAAAGACCGGGGAGATCATCGAGAAAGGACTGCGTTACGGCGAGAACCCCGGCCAGGAGGCTGCGCTGTACGAACTGGCGGGTGGAAACCTGACGCTGGGCGATTGTCGATTCATCGAGCCTGGCCTGGGCATTGTCAGCTCTATTGATGAGAGCGCCATGATTCAGGCAGGCAAGCATCCCGGTAAAATCAACTTTACCGACCTCGACAATGCGCTTAATATTTTAAAGTTTCTGACCCAACGCCCAGCTGTGGCTATTATGAAGCACAACAATCCCTGCGGAGTGGCATACGGGGCAACCATTTCAGAAGCCTATAATCGGGCTAACATGGCCGACCGAATAGCGGCTTTCGGAGGTTGCGCTGTCTTCAATCGACCAGTAGATCGGGCCACGGCGGAGATGGTGGCACAAAATTACCTGGAGGTCGTGGCGACCTCTGACTTCGAAGAATCAACCATAGAAATGCTCCGAAAGCGCAAGAACCTGCGAATCGTTCGAGTAGGGCGAATGGATCGCCTGGAGGAATATGCAAAAAAAAGATTTATTGACATTAAATCGTTAATGGACGGTGGGCTTATTGTCCAACAGTCTTCCATGTGCAGTGTGATGTCCCGAGAGGATTTCCAGCCAGCGGCAGCAACCTATCAAGGCCAGGAGTTCCGCATCCAAAGAATGCCCACGGATCGGGAATACGAGGATATGCTCTTTGGCTGGCACGTGGAGCAGGGTGTGAGCTCCAATTCTGTGATCTACGTTAAGGACGGCTGCACGGTCGGCATAGGCACCGGTGAGCAGGACCGGGTGGGCGTGGCCGAGATTGCAATCTTCAAAGCTTATACCAAGTATGCCGACGCCCTTTGTTTCCGGCTCCGCGGAATCAGTTACAAGGAACTTGAGCTGGAAATCGCCCAGGGTCGCCGCTCGCCTGAATTAAAAGAGGAAATCGACGAGCAGACCCGAAAGGATCGCGCAGGATTGACAGGATCCACGATGATCTCCGACGCTTTTTTCCCGTTCCGGGACGGGGTGGACGTGGCAATCCGACAGGGAATAACCGCCATCGTACAGCCGGGTGGCTCGGAGCGCGATTTCGAATCTATTCAAGCATGCAATGAGGCCAATCCCCCAGTGACTATGATGTTCACGGGTCAGCGGGCCTTCAAACATTGAACCACCCCATGGGGTCCAAAATAATCCCGGGGAAAATAATTTCAGGAGGAATGTCATGGAAGTGATGGTCGATGCAGACAAGTGCATTGCTTGCCAGTCGTGTGTTGAACTCTGTCCCGAGGTATTCGAGTGCCCTGAGGACGTGGCCATCGTCAAGGCAAACCCCGTGCCCCCCGATTCTGAGGGATGTACAAGGGAAGCGGTGGAAATCTGCCCCACCGAGGCCATCATTATCACCTCGAAATGATGTTGCATTGACGCCCGAGCTTGATGATTTTCCACCGGTGCTTCCATACGTATTTTCCGGTGTAAGGTGGCTTAACGGTTATAAGGAAGCGAAAATCATGCAAGGATGGTGAATCATCAAGGCGGCAATCTGTTCGGATGGCCACGGAGCCAGCGAGGCCTGAGTCCCTGTTGCTCCGTGGCCTTTGATTTCGATTTCCAACAATGGAAACTTTGACAAAAGCGTATTATCTGCCTGGGATCCGGTCCAGTGTCCGATTAACTCCCGGTATTTCATAATATTCTTTAATTCTGGCTCCAATAATGTTCCTTATCCAGGAGAGAGAATGAGTCCTTGGCGATATTTCGGATGGGTTGTCGTAGCCATCTCACTGTCAAACCTAATTATCAATATGGGCACCCGAAACTCATTTTCCGTTTTCCTGGTGGCCATGAACGAGGAATTTACCTGGAGCCGCTCGGGAATCTCCGGCGTGTATTCCCTTTCTTCATTGCTCTTCGGTTTGCTAGCTCCTTTTCTGGGGCACCTTCTGGATAGATTCGACGCCCGACGTATGGTCCCTATCAGCGCCGCAATTTTGGCGGGTGGATTGTTTCTCAGCGGCTTGGTAACAGATCTCTGGCACTTTTATCTGACCTTCGGCATCCTCTTGGGGATTGGTTCAAGCGGGACATGGATTGTGCCCCACACGCTCATGATATCCCGCTGGTTTCAACGCCGTCGAGGATTGCCCATGTCCATTGCTTATATGGGAACGGGCCTAGGGATGTTCATAGTGATTCCTGTGAGCGAATTCCTCATCGAGATCCTGGGATGGCGACAGGCGTTCATGTGTCAGGGAGTGGTGGTTCTCCTGCTCATGGCGCCTCTATCGTACCTGATTTTTCGCCAGGTACCTCCTACGCCCTCTCCTTCCGATGCGGTTTCACCAGTGAATGAGGCTATGGATCCCCCCTTACATACTGAAAAGCCGAGAGGCCAGGAACAAGGTGAAATTTGGACCCTTCGGCTTGCACAGCGCACGGTATTCTTCTGGGCCATTTTCTTCATATATATTTTCACATCTCTGGGGATTATAGGTATGGTCATCCACCTGGCAGCTTATCTGGTAAGCCTGGGGTATTCCAAGATGACCGCGGCAATGGTACTGGGCATCATGGGCCTGGTGAGCGCGCCGGGGCGAATAATTTTCGGCTTATTAACGGACCGGATCAGCGGCCGCTTTGCGTTGATCTCAAGCTATACATGCAATGCCATCGGGATACTTGCCTTGCTGGCTCTCTACTACGTTCGCCTTCCGATACTGCTGTATTTCTTCATTTTCATCTTTGGTATAGCGTTCGGCGCACGCACCTCCGTGGTTGGGCCGATGGTGGCCAATGCGTTTCAGGGGCCCAACTTCGGCGTGATTTTCGGGTTCATAACCATAGGGATGGGCCTAGGCTCCACCATTGGCCCCTGGCTTATGGGATATTTATATGACGTCACGGGGGATTATCGGGTTTCCATTATGGTTGGGCTGATAGCAGTATTCATGGGCATACTCTGCTCTTGTTTCACAGGGCCAAAGAATCTCGTCAGGTCCCGATCAAGTTGATTTACGGATTCGGAGGGAGGGTGAGTAGAGGGCGCGCGGGCCGGAAGACTTGCCCTATAAATAGCGAAGCGACATTCGGCCAGGAAAATTTTTCTTGACAGCAATTTTTTTTCTGGCATGATAAATTCATGAGTTCATAAACTGAATAGTGAAATATTATATCGGTTGCTGTTGTAATCCCGTTCTTCATTGGGAGGTAGGCATTAATGGGCCTGCCAAAAACCCTGTTTTCCCGTGATGGGAGGATGGGGTTTTTATGGTTATCCAGTCAAGGAAAGACACTTAAGTGCTACAATGAGGTAAGGGTATATTCGATTGCTGCAGTATGTTATCCGAAGAATTATCATGCTAATTCCCATGCTTTTCGCGATTTCTATTGGTGTTTTCTTAATACTGCATCTCATACCGGGCGATCCTGCTAGATCCGCGGCAGGGCCCGATGCCACAGAAGAAGATATCGAACTAATTAGAAAAAGCTATGGACTCGATCAACCCTTATACATTCAATATTGCATATACTTGAAGAAGCTCCTTCATGGAGATCTGGGGAGATCCTTCAGGACCAGACGACCTGTAATACAAGAGATTCGAAGAAAACTCTCAGCCACGGCCGAACTGTCTGCGGCTGCCATGCTAATTGCGGTCATATTGGGAATACCCATAGGCATTTCCTCCAGCTTGAAACCGAAGACCTTTTTTGATAGCATAGTTACGGTCTTTGCTGTATTCGGTATTTCGATGCCCGTATTTTTTCTTGGTCTGTTATTAATGTTTCTTTTTTCTTCTATTCTCGTGTGGCTACCTCCAACAGGCCGTGGCGGAATCCAGCATCTGATACTTCCGAGTTTTACCTTGGGTCTTCCTTATGTTGCAACCTTCGCCAGATTAACAAGGTCCAATATGCTGGATGTCATTTCAGAGGATTATGTCCGTACCGCTCGATCTAAAGGTCTTGCTGAAAGGATTGTTATTTACAAGCATGCTCTCATCAATGCGATGATCCCTGTTTTGACGATTTTAGGATTATATTTCGGCCGGTTACTAGGAGGGGCGGTGATCACAGAGACGATTTTTGCCTGGCCCGGATTGGGACGATACATGATCGACGCCATCATCATGCGGGATATCTATGTCGTCCAGGGCACTATCCTGGTGTTTGCAATTGCTGTGGTTTCAGTGAACTTGATTGTGGACCTTTCTTACGGTGTCCTCGATCCCCGTATCACATACTCCTAGCGGATGGCTCATGCTCATGAAGAATTTCTTTCTATATTTAATAAAATCGAAGGATTTTAGCTCACTTGCCGGGCTCATTATTGTCTTGATTTTTTTAACGACAGCGATTTGTGCACCTTTATTGGTGACATGGGGAACGGCCACAAAAGTTTCCTTACAAAATGCGTTGCTCAAGCCCTCTTATGAACATATTTTGGGGACTGACGAAATGGGCCGCGATTTACTTGCACGAATCATTTGGGGCGCGAGAATTTCTTTGATCGTTGCAATATTGAGTGTAAGCCTCAGCCTTATAGTGGGTGTTTTCATAGGCGCCATGGCCGGATATTATGAAGGCCGGCTGAGCTTCATCATCATGCGGATAATCGATTCTCTAATAGCTTTCCCCCGTATTTTATTGGCCATCATATTCATTACCGTCATGGGCACGGGAATCATCAGTTTGACCATAGCCATAGGCCTTTCAACCATCCCGATTTATGCCCGGTTGATTAGGGGTCCAGTTCTTTCTTTGAAAAAGAGGGATTTTATCGTAGCCGCTAAATCCCTGGGAGCAGAGGATATTTCTATCTTGTTCAAGCATATTTTGCCCAATACCATATCTATTATTATAATACAGGGGACCATTTCCCTCGCCCAGGCAATTCTTATAGCCTCTGGATTGAGTTTTCTGGGTCTTGGCCCTCAACCACCCATTCCTGAATGGGGAGCTATGATCGCCACTTCCAGACCATATCTTCGAAGCTGCCCCCATGTGGTTTTTACGCCTGGAATCGCTTTATTTGTCGTGATATTTGGGTTCAACGTCTTTGGCGACGGGTTGAGAGACTATCTCGACCCACGTTTCAAAAAAAGCAGATAAGTTCGTGCGTCCTATGGTGCTTACAACATTTAACACATCTAACAAAAGGAGGTTATCAATGGCAAAGCATAAGACAAGCAAATCCTTTAGTCTCATTTTTTGTTTGATGCTATTCTTAATTGGATTACCCTATCTATTCCATGATCATGCAGCTGCATTTACAGTAAAATTTGTCGAAGGATCCAACATTGACACCCTTGATACCGCCATAACGAGAAGTAGACCAACGCAAATTATCACAGAGCATCTTTTCAACCACTTAGTTAAATGGAAAGATACAAAATTATCTGCTATTGCTCCGGATCTGGCAGAGTCCTGGAAAGTCAGCAGTGATGGTCTAAGGTGGACATTCAAGTTAAAGAAAGGAATTACATTTCACGATGGAACCCCTTTCAATGCCGAAGCGGTAAAATTCAATATGGAAAGGATTCTCGACCCGAAGTTTGGATCTCCCAACCGTGCTTATTTTGCTTCGATCAAAAAGATTACTGTTATTGACGATTACACAGTAGCCTTTGAGACAAAAAAGCCTGACGCCACATTATTGGAGAACTTGGTTGCATCGCCGGGATCAATAGCTAGCCCCAATGCAATCAAAAAGTGGGGGAAAGATTATGGACAACATCCTGTAGGGACCGGACCGTATAAGCTAAAGGAATGGATCCCCGGAGAGAGATGCGTGATCGAGAGGTATGAAGAGTACTTTGGGAAAAGACCAAAACCTGATGTCATTACTTATAGGCCTGTGCCGGAGGGAGCAGCCCGCGTGGTGGAACTGGAATCTGGCAATGCCGATATCGTCAACCGTATACCACCGGAGGCTGCCGATCAGCTTAAGAAAAATCCGAGAGTTAAATTATGGGTAATACCGAGTACCTTTCAGATCTGGTTTGAGTTGAACCAAACCCGTCCCCCATTTAACGATGTTCGTGTTCGTAAAGCAGTCAACTATGCAATCGACAGGAAAGTGATCATTGAAAAAATCCTGGGTGGATATGGATCGATTCCTGACGGGCCATTCACTCCGGGGGTGCAGGGTCGTATCTCGCTAGAGCCTTATCCTTACGACCCCGACAAAGCTAAAAAACTCTTGGCTGAGGTGTATCCTGATGGTTATAAAGAAAAGATCGTTATGTGGACTCCTCACGGCCGATATTTGAAGGACAAAATGGTATCGGAAGCAGTTCAGGGTTATCTAAATGAGCTTGGGTTTAAAACGGAATTTCGTGTGTGGGAATGGTCAAGTTACCAAAAGACCTTATATAGCCCCCAGCCAGGAAAGGGTACTGGCAAAGGCACCAATGACGCTCATATGTGGATACTGGGAGCATCAATCCCAACCGCTGATATAAGGGTTGCGCGAAGGCTCGAGACTGGAAATCCAGCCAATCTACTTGGTTACAGCAATAAGCGCCTTGACAAATTGCTCGTAGACGCCAGAACCAATATGAACTACGAGCAGAGAATGAAGATGTATGAAGAGATCCAGAAAATTATATGGGAAGATTTCCCTCGTCTCGTTCTGTTTAACCAGATGCAGCTCATTGGCATGCAGAAAAGCATAAAAGGTCTTGATGCCTTTGCATACGAGGTGCTCCTATTCAATAATGTAACCAAGGAGTAAATTTCATAATGATCGATTTCAAAAGACCGAATGGGTGAAGGTTGAAGGTGATACCTCTTGCAATATCGACTTACAATGAAAAAGAGGTATCACCTTTTTATTGCAATTATGATTTCACTATTGCCTTTCCAATTGAGAGCTAAAACGGTAAGAATCCCGAATGAAATAAGTTTGGTCGTGGAACTTACCCAGGAGATAATTGATAAATACATGTCAAATAAATCAAAGATAGCGGAGGTGAAAAAGCAATGAAAATAAAAAAAAGCGAAAAAAAAGTTTTATTATCTGAGTCCAGACTTAAAGTACTGCCTTCTGAAAAATTGGTGAAATACTTCGAAGTTCCGAAATTAGAGCGCGAAAAGAGGCATTTTTATCAATTTATCAAGGTTGATATGGCCCACACAGTGATGCTTGTAGAACAGAATATAATATCAAGAAATGATGGTGCAAAAATTCTGAGAATCCTTAATGAAATAAATGAGCTTGGTCCAGACAGGTTTCCAACCGATCCTGCAAAGGGGAGTTTCCTTCTCCAGGTGGAAGACTATCTTTTTGATAAGATCGGTGAGGAAATTGGGGGAAAAATGCATACAGGGAGGAGCAGGATTGATCAGGGCGCAACGGTGCGCAGGCTTTACAAGCGTGACCGCCTTCTTGATGTAATCGATCGTTTAATTGAGCTCCAAAAAGTTATTTTAAAAGTTACGGAAAGGCATTCGGACACCATAATGCCAGGATACACGCACATGCAGCACGCTCAACCGTGGGTTTTTGGCCATTATTTGCTGAGTTTTTTTGAAAAGTTTTATGAAGATTTTCAAAGACTTACACAGGCATATGGCAGAGTTAATATGAACCCATTGGGCACAGTTGGCTTGTCAGGAACCTCCTGGCCCCTTGATCGAGAAAGGACCACGGAACTTCTCGGATTCGGAGACATTGTTGAGAACTCAAAGTTAGGAAGAGAAGCGTATTATGCTGCTGAGGCCATCGCCATGCTGTCCATAGTGATGTCGAATTTGAATGATCTTGCAACCGACCTTCACGTATGGTGCACTTACGAGTTTAGACTCGTAGAGACCGCGGATGAATACAGCGGGACGAGCAGCTTCTTCCCTCAGAAGAAGAATCCCTTCGCTTTAGAAACCATAAAGAAAGCAGCGGGAAGTTCCGTAATGTGGCTATCCACTGCCCTGAGCACTTTTAGAGCAGAAGGAACAGGCGATCAGGCTATGCGGGAGCTGCCCCTGATAGACAAGGCTTTAAAACTTACTGAAAATATGTTGGATCTTATGAGCGGCATTCTCGACACCCTCATTGTCAACGAAGATCGTATGATTGAGATCGTGGGAAAAAATTGGTCCACGGCAAATAATTTGGCTGACTTTATTGTAAAGGAAAAAGGGCTATCTTATCGACAGGCTCACCACGTTGTCGGGCGAGTCGTCCGGACAGCGATAGAAGAAAAGAAGAACCCCATGGAGACAACTGGGGATATGGTAGACAGAGCAGCAAGCGAAACTATTAGGAGAACCTTAGGTCTTAAAACTGAAGCAGTAAGGAATGCCCTTGATCCAGAGATTTTTGTGAAAACCAGGGTAACAACGGGCAGTATAAACCCAAAAGAAATAAAACGTATGCTCAAAGAATCGAAAGCGAAGTTAAAGAAAGAAAGGGAATGGGTTTCAAATCAGATGGAAAATATAAAGACGGCTTATGAGAAGCTTAACAAAGCTATAGGATCAATAATCTCAGTTTGAACTCATTTGGATTGGGATTAAGAATCCTGGGCAGTTTCACCTTATTGATAAGAATGATTCTTTTTCTGATCCTTAGTTTTCTGGTTTTGCCCAATTTCATCTAAAACATGCTCCGGTAAATTTTGGCATCAATCGATTTGGATATCCAGGTGGTGGCTCTTCTCATTTAAGAAAGCCGTCCATTTGACAAAAGCGCAGGCTTTCCAGAGCACATCTTTTCAGCGAAGGTATGATCTTTGTGTTGGTCTGGGCTTCAAAAATAAACACAACTAGAAATTGCCATCTAGATAATAATTTAACTTTTCAGAAATTTCCGGGTGCACATAAGGTGCAATTTTTAGGCATTAGAATAGTAATAATCGGTATAAATCAATATAAATCGGTATAATCCAAAGAAAGGCTAACTATTTAAAATATTTAGAAAATTTAATAATTCCCCATCATTACCATTTGAATAAAAAACTCATGAAATACGTGATTGTTTCTTGCGCTTTTTTACCATCGAGAGGGAGATTGAAGCTCCTCAGAATACAATCAGCGGGCGCATTGACGATTTCCTATGGTTGCGAGTGAAATATCCTTCGTGCTGCTATTTTTATTTCCTGCTCAATTATTGGGGGTCGTGAAGCAGAACCAGGGTAGGTGAAAAGCGGTACATGTTGTTTTGCGCGTAAATTTTTTCAATCTCCTCAATGGATTTTTTTGGAGCTCGTTCCAAAGAATCAGAATCAATAATTTGCTTGCCATACCTGGAATAAGGTTGATGTCCTTTCTTCAGATAATCAAACAACTCAAAATCAGCAATCCCCCAACGCTCTATCAATTCCTTGCCTGTGAGCCATCTTGATTTGACATGCCTTATCATTGGCACTGCCTCCCCCAGCAGCTCCTCGGGAGGAAATATTGGAGGCAGGCGGCGAGGATTTCCGCTTTTCGGGGAGCTCATCCCTAGCATCCATGTTGTGGTTGTTACCAAAATAAAATACTATATTTTGATGCTGAAGTCAAATATAAAAAATTGGGAGTTTTTGAGGTCTTCATCATTCAGATCGAGCGCAGATACAGGGATCAAAACGACCAGTGGAAATCCACCACGTCTTTCAAGCTCAATGACCTGCCCAGGGTGA
>CAZTAS010000085.1:0-23699 GCA_964611635.1 uncultured Thermodesulfobacteriota bacterium | reverse complement strand
AGGAGATCCTAAACCGCCAGCTTATTCTTTTTTCAAAGAGCTAAAGTGTTACGAATTTTTTAATTTTTTAACTAACGTTTCGCAGTTAAAATTGCAATTAAATATGATCTTAAGTTGTTGAAAACAATGATTTTATGACTGAAGAGCAAGTCCCAGTTTAGTATGCTTGAAATGTCTAATTAATTATAATACACAAAATAATGTGGGGCAGGCTTTCCAGCCTGCCATATAATATATACAATAGATTATTTACTTTGCAATCTCATTTTAAGGGCAGGCTTTCCAGCCTGCCCCACATCAGATCATTGTTTGAGTCAAATAGTAAGTCTTGGTGCCCATTTTAGAATCTTTCTCATGTTCTCATGTGCTTCGCACACACTACCCAGTGATTATTTCAAATCAATTACTTTTGCTCTAAATGGAACCACAAGAATTCTTGTATATTATTGATATTTAAGAAAATATATTTTAAATTAACTAATAAAAATTACTGCAAAACTTTAATTTTAAGGCTCACATCCTGCTGGGGAGAAAAAGCGCGATCTGGGGAAACGCGAGCAAGATGATGAGGGTAAAAACATCACAGATGAAAAATGGCAGAATTCCTTTAAACACTTCTTCCATTGGTTGGTGGGTGACGCCATGGATGACGTAAACGTTCAGCCCTAACGGAGGTGTTATGAGCCCAATCTCCACTGTCTTTACGAAGATCACCCCGAACCAGATAGGATCGAAGCCAAGATGTGTGATCAGGGGAAATACCATGGGGACTGTGAGCACCATGATGGCCATCTGATCCATAAAAGTCCCTAATAAAACGTAAATAAACAAAATGATCCCCAGGATAACCCATCGGGAGACATTCAACGCGCCTACCCATGCGATCAGGTTTTGAGGCATCTTGGAGAGGGTAAGAAAATATCCGAAAATGAAAGCCCCAATGATAATCATGAAGATCATCGCTGTCACCAGCACTGAGTCACGCACAGCTTCTCTGAATCGACGCCAATTCAGGCCGTGACGTATAATGGCAATGACAAGGGCCCCCGATGCGCCTGCCGCCCCTGCCTCTGTGGGTGTCAGTATCCCACCGTACAGTCCGCCGATGACAATAAGAATCAGAATAGAAATGGCCCAGACCTGTTTCAAGGATAAGATCTTTTCCCAAAGCGAAACGGGAGAAGGTGCCATTGGAGCCAGGTTTGGATTAAGTCTGACCCGGATCCACACTGAGCCCATGTAAATAAATGCGGAGAGGAGACCAGGAAAGATGCCGGCAATAAACAGTTTGCCCACCGAAGTCTGGGTGATTATGCCGAACACAATGAAGGAGATACTCGGTGGGATCATTAGGGCAAAGGTGCCGGAAGCAGCCACCGATCCCATGGAGAGCCTCTTGTCGTAACGATAGCGATCCATTTCTGGAAGAACAATGGGAGAGAAGGCCGCAGCAGCGGCTGTGCTGGAACCCGAAGCCGCGGCAAAGCCGGCGCTGGCAAGGATGGTTGCCATGGCAAGTCCCCCCGGAAGGCGCCCCACCCAACGATAGGTCACTTCAAAGAGCGAGCGAGACATGCCTCCCTGGGATGCAAAGTGACCCATGAGCAAAAAAAGGGGAACGGTGGCCATCGTAAAATGTGCCGCCTCCCGGTATGGCGTCATGGCCAGGTAGTTCATGGCGATGGGAGAACCCCACCCCAGAGACAACCCTACCAAACCAACCGTGGCCAGAACAAAGGCCACAGGCATGCCAAGAACAAGAAAGAAAACAAACAGAATAAAGACCAAGATGCTGATGGTGGCTATGTCCATAGCTCTTCCTCCCTTTCAGCCCCCAAAGATTTCAAAAAGCGCATAACCAGCTTCAGAGACAACAGAAGCACCCCCATCAGCACAATCATTCGGCCTGGATAGAGAGGAAAGGATAAGATCCCATCGTGTATCTCTTTCTGAGACCAGGAGACATAAAACATAAATCCGCTTTGCCAGGTCATTAAGAAAAACAGAATAATAGAAACAAGTAGCATGAGTTGAGACATAAGGCGTTGGATCCGCCAAGGCAGCTTGGAGACCACCAGTGTAACTCGCACATGATTGGAGCGGGACAGCGCGAAGAAGACGATGCTTATCATAAGGATGTTCTCTGATATTTCGTAGCTTCCCTTTATGGGCATGGAGAGCAGGTAGCGAAGGGTCACGTCCACCGTGATCATGACCATCATGGTCAGCGCACCCACGGATGCAATAACAAGAAATATGCGCTCAATGGCTTGGATAGTCTTTTCAGACTGTTCGCAAAATTTTCTCAACATTCGTGATTCCTATTTCCACAAAACTCCATCCCCCCATCGGCGGCTGTATCCGATGCACTTAGATCCCAGATACGAGTCATTCTAATAGGAGGCCTGTTTTACACTTCCCCACATTTTTAGTAAGGACTTAACCTCCAGTGCTGACCCTCAAAATGCGTCGACCCGGGCCCGATTTCTAAGAACCCGGGTCGCGAGCTAAGCTGGTGTTGTTAACTATAAAGGAACTTCGAATTGAAGGGAAAAGCCTTTATTCTTTCAACCTCGAACCCTTGATGATAAGAAAGATGCACACGATTCGGAGTTATTCATTTAATTCCCATTGCTTTCAGCTCATCTTGCCAGCGTTTCACAAGATCGCGTGCTTTGTAACCACGTTTCTCCATGTCCTGGATCCACTCATCCCATATGGGCTCCAGCCGCTTTTTCATTTCGGCCTTATCCTCGGGCGGTAGCAGGTTGATTTCGATCCCCTTCTTTTCCCACAAGACCAAGTCCTTCTTGGCCGTATCCAGGTAAAACTGGGCCCCATGCTCCCCTGTTAGCTCTCCCACCGTTTCCAGGATTTTCTGGATATCGAAAGGAAGACTGTTGAAGAACTTCTTGTTAATGGTATAAACGGTTGGATAGCCTCCAATATTCATGTTAACGCAGCCATACTTGAGAAGCTCAAAAAAGGCATAGGCCTTGAAGCTGGGAATTGCGAGGGATACCCCATCCAGCACTCCCCGTTCCATCCCCTCGAAAGCGTCCCCGATGGGCATGCTGACAGGCACGGCACCGATGGCCGCCCAAGATTTAGGGAGAACAGACCCCGCCACGCGGATCTTAAGCCCCTTTATATCCGACAACCGCCGGACAGGTTTTTTGGTGGTACCCACCTGAAAACCAGTGGTGTGGTAACCGGAAATCAACTTCAACCCGAGCTTGTCGAACCCTTCTGCCACCATCCCCGTCTTCATAACATTCCACATAGCCTTACCGGCCTTAACGACTTCCTCATCCGTCCATGTGCCGGGTAGCTGGGGGAAGAAAAAAATTGGCAGCTTTTTGCCCACATAAACCATGTTGCCCATTTGTGCAGTGCCTGCAATGACAGCGTCGGGAATGTCCCCACCCTTTACCAGAGTAGAAGCCCCATAATAGTCGAACTTGACTTTCCCCTGGGAGCGCTTCTCCACCTCTTTCATGAAGAATTCGATTCCACCCACCCTGAGAGCATGACCTTCTGGATAAATATCCGCCACCCGGATAGTGATATCTGCTGAGGCCTTTGGGGCCGGGCAAATTACCGCAAAGCATACAAGAAACATCATTAAAAGAACCCAAATACCTGCACGTCTCATAACACTTCCTCCCTTTTTAGTTAAATTTCAGAAGAAAATCTTATTCTCCTGATGCTTAAACAACTCTTAGCAATCCTCTTTTCGGCTGGTAAATTGTAAAATCAAAAATGTAAAATATTTATTGCTCCCCTCTTACATAATTTTTGTTATGGCTCCCATTATGTAGAGTTTGAAATTAGCATCCTTCAAGTAACATGTCAAGCAAATTGAAAAAATTTGTATCGGCTTTTCGGCTTGACAATTAAGGGCACTTGATATAGAAGCTATGAAGCTATTTTGATTATTTGCCAAACATTGCTTTGTCCCCTAGTTCTGAAGGCGTGTAATTATATTGAAGAGTTAAAATGCTCTCCGGAACATATCGTTTTATTACGTCCAAATAGGTTTTTAATTAAGTGAGATGATATTGTATTGCGAAGGAAAGCGCCGGTGGAATAAGTTATTTTTTATCCAGCGAGAAAATTGAGTTTGACCAGCAGGAGAATATCATGAGAATTTCAAAGGAAATACTTATTGAGATGTATTGGAAAATGCTGCTCTCTCGGCGTTTTGACGAAAAAGTCATCGAGTTATATCGGGCAGGGCTAAAAGGGTTGTACCACCTTACTTTTGGCGAGGAAGCGGTGGCAGCTGGAGTCTGCACAACTTTAAACAAAGATGATTATATCTTAAGCACACACAGGGGCAAAGGGCATTATTTAGCAAAAGGAGGAAATATCAAGGCGATGATGGCCGAATTCATGGAGAGGCAGACAGGATGCAACAAAGGCAAGGGGGGCCCCATGCATATCATCGACCCTTCGGTGGGAATGCTTGGGGCCAATGGTATTGTCGGATCTTGTCTCCCTATTGCTTGCGGGGCTGCCCTTTCAGCCAAGCTACGGGACAGCGGGCAGGTTGCTGTGGGTTTTTTCGGAGATGGGGCCGCCAATAGCGGGATCTGGCATGAAAGCATGAACCTTGCAGGGATTTGGAAGCTACCCGTTATATTCGTTTGCGAAAACAATTATTACCAGGAATCGGTACCAGTGTCGCGCCACTCCTCTGTCCCGGATTTCTACACTCGGGCTGCTGGTTATAATATACGGGGATACTTAGTGGACGGCATGGATGTGGTGTCCGTTTATGAGGCTGCCTCGGAAGCGGTACAGTATGCTCGAAATGGTGAGGGGGCTGTTATGATGGAATGCAAAACCTATCGATTTCGTGGCCATGGCGAGTCCGACCCGACCCGCGGCCTTCGATATCGAACCGAGCAAGAGCTTGCCTCCTGGGAAGAAAAGTGTCCCTTAAAACGGGCACTGGCACTACTGCTAGATAAGGGTTGGATAACGGATGCGGAATTGGATAAAATGGAGCATCGTTGCCGCAGGGAGATTGAAGATGCGGTGGCTTTTGCGGAGAGCAGTCCGGAAGTCCCGCCAGAGTGGGCATTAATGGATGTATTTAAAGCAGAATAGGGAGGATCATTCCGTGAAAAATATGAATTATCGGTCTGCACTTGTGGAGGCTATTCGGGAGGAGATGGAGAGAGATGAACGGGTTTTTCTCATGGGTCAGGGGGTACAGGCCGGTGGAAGCTACAAGACAAGCGAGGGATTATTTGATCAGTTTGGCCCGGAGAGGGTCCGCGACACTCCTATATCCGAGGATTCCGTAGTCGGCTGCGCAGTGGGGGCAGCCATCACGGGAATGAGGCCTATTGTGGAGATTCTTTACTGTGATTTTACTCTCCGCGCGATGGATCAGATTGCCAACCAGGCAGCTAAGTATCGATACATGACAGGTGGGCAGATGTCGGTGCCTATAGTAATACGGACATCCTGTGGATACGGCGCCTGCCGAGCAGCGCAGCATTCCCAAAGCCTTGAGGCTATGTTTTTTCATTTTCCCGGCTTAAAAATTGTCGTTCCATCTAATCCCCGGGATGCCAAAGGGCTTTTCAAATCCGCAGTTCGCGACGATAATCCCGTGATCTTTGTCGAGTCATTCCTTTTTTTTGGAGCAAGCGGACCTGTTCCCGAAGGAGAGTACACCATACCCCTGGGAAAGGCCGAGGTTAAAAGAGAGGGAAAGCATATAACGCTTTTGGCCATCTCAGCCATGGTTTCTGAGTCCCTGAAGGCTGCTGAGTCACTGGCCAGCGATGGAATCGATGTTGAAGTGATTGATCCTCTTTCTCTGGTTCCACTGGATATGACCACTATTTTGAGTTCCGTCCAGAAGACTAACCGCTTACTGGTGGTGGAAGCTGGACCCAAGCGCGGAGGCGTTGGGGCTGAAATCATCTCATCGGTCATAGAAGAAGCATTCGATTATCTGGACTCTCCTCCTGCCCGATTAGCAGTTCCCAATACACCCATGCCGTTCGCATCTAAGATGGAAGCTTTTGTGCTCCCAAATAGTGATCGTATAGCGGAAGAGGTTCGTCTCATGCTGAAGTAGTGATCCGGTGTTTGGACTTGTGGCTTTGTGTTAGCTGTTCAGTAAAGTTTTGCATAAGGAGTAAATGAAGCGATGATCTGGGAAGTGAGAATGCCCCGCCTTGATGAAGACATGAAGGAGGGGACCATTATTCGTTGGTTAAAGAACGAAGGCGAGTATGTGAAAAAAGGTGAGCCGACGGTGGAGATCGAGACACAGAAGGTCAACTACGAGATCGAAGCCCCAGGTGAGGGTGTATTGAGGCTAATTATGGCCTGGGAAGAAGAGCTTGTTCCTATCAACGCAATTATTGCAGTCATTGCGGAACCGGATGAGGATATAAGTGCTTACCAGGAGTTGGCAATTCAAAAGAGGGAAAAGTATGATGTCGGGGTGAGAAGTATTTCAGCATCCGTCGCCTCTGGCCCCCCAATAGCCACCCCTGATGAAAAAAGGCGTATTATCATTACCCCTATTGCCAGAAAACTGGCCAGCGAAAGGGGCCTGGACATATCCAGGATCCACGGAACGGGACCTGGCGGTCGGATCACTAAAGAAGATGTTTTGAATTTTAAGCCGCCGGAGCAAGAACTCACTGATGCAGAAACAAAACGATTAATCCGCCAGACACTGCCTTTTTCTGGAATGCGGAAAACGATAGCGGATCGAATGTTGGAGAGTTGGCATAGCAGCCCAAGAGCTGAGCATTACATGAGTGTCGATGTCACAGATCTTTCTGAGATTCGCGAGAAAAACAGAGAGGCATGGGAGAAGAAACATGGGGTCCGACTATCAGTGAACGATGTGGTCATTGCGGCCACGGCCAAAGCCCTGAGAGAGTTTCCCATGGTAAACTCCTCCTTGAAGGACGGGAGGATCGAGGTGTATGAAGACATCAACATCAGCTTGGCCGTTGCGCTGGAGAGGGGCCTGATTACCCCGGTATTGCGAAAGGCGGACACCCGGGATATCTTCGATATAGCGCGGGAGAGCCGTCGGCTGGCGGAATTGGTGCGAAAAGGGGAGCACTCCTCACAGGTCCTTGCCGGCAGCACTTTCACAATAACGAATCTTGGAATGTTTGATGTTGAGTTTTTCGTGCCCATCATAAACCCGCCAGAAAGCGCCATCCTGGCCGTGGGCAAGATTGAGAAAAAACCTGTGGTAATCCAGAATGCCATCGCCATCCGATCCATGATGAGGCTTTGCCTTGCATACGATCACCGATTGCTTGATGGGGCCATTGCCGCGCGGTTTCTCCAGTCAATCAAGCACACCCTGGAAAACCCTGCATCCCTGATATCAGAAAAGACGTAAGGGTTTCAAGGAGGATATTTTTGTAAACCTTGACCTATTCTTAATCAAGGCCTCAGGAAATAATACAGTGGCTCGAGCTAGGGGCTTCGTTGATACTCTCAATCTTTACCCTTTCCATATTTTGGCATGGTAGCAAGCTCCAGGACTGAGTGCTAAAAACTCAACGACCCGGGCTCGATCTTGAAGAACCCGGGTCGCGAGCTAAGGTGGTGCTGTTAACTATGAAGGCCCTTCGCATTGAAGGAAAAATCCTTTATTCCTTCAACCTTCAAAACCTTGATCATGCGAAGAATGCATACGATTCGGAATTATTCATTTAATTCCCATGTCTTCAAGCGCATTTTCCCAGAGTTTCACAAAATCGCGTGCTTTGTAACCACGCTTCTCCATGTCCTGCATCCAGTCTTCCCATACACTCTGTATGAGTTCTTTCGCCTTGGCCTTATCCTTGGACGGAAGTCGATTGACCTCGATCCCCTTACTTTTCCAATAAGCCAAGTCTTTCTTGGTCGTATCGAGGTAGAATTTGGCCCCATGGACCACCGTGAGTTCTCCCACGATTTCCATGAGCATCTGGATATCAGAAGGAAGGCTGTTGAAGAACTTCTTATTGATAGTATAAGTGGTAGGATAACCTCCCATATCCAGGTTGACGCAGCCATACTTGAGGAGCTCAAAAAAGGCATAGGCCTTGAAGCTGGGAATCGCAAGGGATACTCCATCCAGCACTCCCCGCTCCATCCCCTCGAAAGCGTCCCCGATGGGCATGCTGACGGGCACGGCGCCGAGAGCCGAAAGGGTCTTAGGAAGAAGAGTCCCGGCCACGCGGACCTTGAGGCCCTTCATATCCGCCAACTTCCTTACAGGTTTCTTATTAGTGCCCACCTGATACCCGGTCGTGGAGTACCCGTAAATCAACTTAAGTCCGATCTTGTCGAACTCATCTGCAATCAATCCCTTCTTAATAACTTTCCACATGGCTTTACTTACCGGCACGACGTCATCGTCGCTCCATAAGCCGGGCAGCTGAACGAAGAAGATTATTGGTATCTTTTTACCCACATAGACCATGTTGCCAATGTGTGCAGTGCCAGCAATGACAGCGTCGGGGATGTCCCCTCCCTTCACCAGGGTAGAAGCACCGTAGTAGTCGAACTTGACCTTCCCCTGGGAGCGCTTCTCCACCTCCTTCATGAAAAACTCGATCCCACCCACCCGGAGAGCATGACCTTCCGGATAGATGTCTGCTACTCGTATAGTGATGACGGCTGAGGCCTCAGTGGCCGGGCAAACCACTGTAAAGCCTGTCACGAACATCATCAGAAGAACCGAAACACCTAAACGTCTCATAGCTACTCCTCCTTTTCCGGTCAATTTTCAAAAGCCCACCTCGGTCTTCTGTTCCTTAAGCGCCGCTTTCCAGTCCTTTACCATCTGCCGGGCCGGGTAGCCGCGTTTTTCCATGTCCTCGATCCAGCTGTCCCACACAGGGGCCATTCGCCTGTTCAGCTCCTTCTTGTCTGCTGTGGAAATGCGGGTGAGCTCGATTCCTTTGGCCTTCCAGGTTTCCAGATCCTTCTTGACCTCGTTCAGGTCGTACTGGGCTCCATGCTTTGCCGCCAGATCGCCGACATCATCCATGATCTTTTTGACGTCGGCAGGCAGCCCATCCCAGAACTTTTTATTGATGGCGTAAAAGGCCGGGTATCCGCCCATGTCAAGGTTAATGCAGGCATACTTGATAAGGTCATAGAATGCATATGCCTTCACGCTGGGAATGGAGATGCCGATGCCGTCCAGGATTCCTCTCTCCATGGCTTCATACGCTTCGCCAATAGCCATACTCACCGGAACTGCTCCAACGGCGGCAATGGTCTTGGGCAGGATGCTTCCAGCCACGCGGACCTTGAGGCCCTTGAGGTCCCCGATGGTGCGGATGACTCTCCGGGTAGTCATGATCTGGTAGGTGGGGGTGGTTATCCCCGTGACCAGCTTCAGCCCCACCTTCTCGAACTCTTTTTCCACCACACTGGTCTTAGCGAACTTCCACATGGCCACACTGGCTGCCACCGTCTCCTCATCACTGTATGCACCGGGGAGCTGGGGAAAAAACTGAAGGGGAACTTTTGCGGCGTAAAGCATGACGCCGATGTGGGCAGTCCCCGCGGCCACAGCGTCAGCGATGTCCGGACCCTTGACGAGGGTGGAGTGGGGGTAATAATCAAATTTCACCTTTCCCTTGGCGCGCTTCTCCACTTCCTTCTGGAAGAACTCGCATGTGCCAATGCGAATGGGATGGCCAGCCGGATAGACGTCAGCCACCCTGATAGTAATGACGGCAGAGGCCTGACTCGTCCATCCCATTCCCATCAGGCCTGCCATAAGAACCATAGCAATCAAGAGTGCATTCACGCGTTGCATTTCAATTCCTCCTTTCTTTTCCGGACCGCCGAATTTGTTGCCACATTCCAGACTGCCCGGCAAACATAGAGTGATTTCACTCATTACCCTGCAAAGAATGCTGACAACTCTTTCGATCAGGCCCCTTTTAGATATCTGGCTTGTTAATATTACCCTGAAATTGGATAAGACTGTCGTCATCTAAATGGGAGATCAACGCCTTCAAATATGATCATTCACGCTATGTTAAGGTATGAACCTTACGAGACCGCTGGGGCATCAGGAATAAGGAGTTAAGATCTAAACGAACATAGAAGTAGAAAAAGTATGCAGTCGATACTCCGATATGTTAAGCATTCAGTGAAATATTGAATGACATTTAAGTATTTTGTATATCAAAGCAAATAAAAGCTTGTCAACCAAAAAATAAATGTTACTTTACCAAAAAGAGGGCAAGCTACCGGATAAGATAAAAGTTCATCTTGACAATAGACAAATGCATTTGTTAAAAGAGTGAAAACACTCCCTATGACTGTTTACGGAGACGGATTTTCTTGCTTCGTGTATCCGGACCGTTAATATGAGCATTACTATAGGCGTTAAGCCCACCACTAAGCGCCTCAATGAATGTTTTTAAAACTCAAAGGGGTTTACAAATGCAAGAGAGCCTGACACGGAAGATAGGAGAGTTTATTCACCGATGTTATTATGATGATCTTCCGGAGGAAGTGGTTCAGCGATCTAAAATATGTCTTCTTTACAGTCTGGGGATTGGGCTGGCGGGGCACAGGCTTGATTTTCCGGAGATCGCTGGCAGGAGCATGAGAAAGATCTTTACTCCATCCGATTTGGGATCTACGCTCTTTGTGCATGGTTACCGGTTGGCTCCCCCTTTTGCTGCTTTCGCCAACGCGGTCTTGTTGCATTCCCGGGCACAGGAGGACACTCTTCACGCCACACGCACTCATATGGGCCCCGTCATTATTCCTGCAACGCTGGCCCTGGCAGAGGCTGAAAAGAAGGGTGGAAAAGACGTTTTGACCGCCCTGGTGGCCGGCTACGAGACCGCCGGCGCTGTCAGCCGGGGCAACCCCCTGGCCGCGGTGGATCGAGGGTTTCGGGCCACATCCTGCTTCGCGATCTTTGGCTCTGCAGCGGCTTCGGGGAAGTTGCTGGGTCTGGGACCGGACCAGTTGACCAACGCGCTTGCCTATGCGGCGAGCTTTGCCATGGGCATTACCCAGTGCTTCGTAGAAGGAACCATGGAGTGGAGGTTCCAGGCCGGGCAGGCTTCACAGAGCGGCATGCTGGCCGCATTTCTTGCCCGGGAAGGCGCCATCGGCTCCGTTCAATCCTTGGAAGGACCCAAAGGATTCTATTCGGCGTTTTGCGGGGGCGCTTCACCAATACAGGAGATCGAAGAGCTGGGAATCCGCTATCAGATTCTGGACGTCATCTTCAAGCCTTATCCAGTTGGAGGCATCAATCAGACCATGGCAGAAGCCATGGTGTCTTTGCGGCAAAACAAGGCCTTTTCTCCTCAGCGCGTGAAGGCCATCCGCGTGGCCATGAACGACCGGGAGGCCGCCTACCCCGGCATCCTGCACCGGGGGCCTTTCCACGCCATCGGCTCCACGACCATGAGCGCCCCCTTCTGCATGGCGGGTGCTTGCATTTACGGAACTTTGAATCTTGACATCCTGCAGCGATTCCAGGATACTGAAATTTTGAACATGATCGAGCGAATCTCCATCGTGCCCACGGACAAGGTTCCGCCGCTTTCCTGCCGGGTCCGGATGGTGCTGGATGACGGGCAGGAACTCGCGGCCGACCTTTTCTTCAATGAAAAGGACTACCAGTATGACTGGGACACGGCTGTCCGGAGGCTCTCCGACCTTCAGCCGGAAATGGCCATATCCAGGGCACAGTGGGAAGACTTGGTCAGCATTGTCTGCTCCCTGGAAGACCAGCCCGACATGATTCCTTTGATCCACTGCACCATCGCTCACTGAGAATGCGGGCGATCAGGAGGAAATATGAGCCCCAGCCTTATTGAAGAGCTCCATAGAAAGCATGAGGAGTGGCAGTATAGCCATCGTAAAGAATTGGCTGCAGAAAGGAAAAAGGAGTTCCGCTCTTCCAGCGGCTTCCCACTTAAGACCGTTTATAGCCCCCTGGATTTAGCGCAGGCAGATTTTGATTACATGAAAGATCTGGGCTTTTCAGGAGACATCCCATACACCCGCGGGCAGAGCGCCACCATGTATCGGGGGGATTTATGGAAGGTGGAACTATACGCTGGCTTCGGGTCGGCGGAAGAGGCCAACAAGAGGTACAAGTTCCTTATCCAGCAGGGTAGCACCGGGGGCGTTTCCATTGCGCTGGACCTGCCGACTCAGATTGGATTAGACTCGGACCATCCTTATGCCGAAGGAGAGGTGGGGCGGCTTGGAGTGGCCATCGATTCCCTCCAGGATGTTGAGAAGATGTTCGATGGCATTCCTTTGGATCAGGCAGGACAGGTCTTTACCACGGCCAACTGCATTGGCCCCATTGCCCTGGCCTGGATGGTGGCTTTGGCCGAGAAACAAGGAATCCCAACAGATCGGTTCCAGGTTACCATTCAGAACGATCCCCTGAAAGAGTACGTGGCCCGGGGGACCCATTTCCTGCCTATTGAAGCGTCCGTAAAGCTCGCTGCCGGTGTGGTGGAGCATTGCGTGCGCCACATTCCAAACTGGTATCCCATTAGCGTATGCGGATCCCACATGAAACAGGCAGGTGCCTCGCCCATGCTGGAGGCGGCGCTTACTTTGGCTAATGCCATCGCTTATATCGACGAAATCCTGAGAAGCGGATTAAGCATCGATGAGATTTCCCCCTGTATTGAGCTTCACTTCTGCACCGACATGGACTTCTTCGAGGAGATCGCCAAGTACCGAGTTGTGCGAAAGGTCTGGTCGCGGCTGATGAAGGAGCGCTACATGGCCTGCCGAGAAGAGACCTGCCGATGCAGAATCCACGCAGCCACCTCGGGTCTGCCGCTGACGGCCCAGCAGCCCATGAACAACATCGTCCGCATCACCCTTCAGGTCCTCTCGCAGATTTTGGGCGGCGCGGTCCAGACACGCACCGCTTCTTACGACGAGGCCTTGGCCATCCCCACTGAGCATGCCGTCACTTTGGCCATCCGCACCAATCAGATCATCGCTTACGAGACCGGTATTGCCGATGTGGTGGATACATTGGGAGGGTCGTACTTCCTGGAGCACCTGACCTTGCAGTTCGACCGTGAGGTCGCTAATTATATTCAGAAGATTGACTCGCTGGGAGGGGCTGTCCAAGCCATACAGCGTGGGTTTTACAACCGGGAGATCAACGAGGGGAGCTACCAGCAACAGCATGACTTGGAGTCCGGTGAAAGGGTCCAGGTAGGGGTAAACATGTTCCAAAGCGAGGAAGAAGTGCCGACCCCCGTTTTCAAGATTGCTCCTGAGACGGAAAAACGGCAGTTGCAAAACCTTAAGGCGCTTAAAAAGGATAGGGACAACCGGAAGGTCCAGGAGTGCTTGCAAAAGCTTCGTGCAGCACACAGTGAGGGGAGGAATGTATTTCCCGAGGTTCTTGATGCTGTGAAGGCTTACGCCACGGTGGGGGAGATCGCCGACATCTGGCGAGAAGTATTTGGAGAGCATCAGTTTCAGGCTCAGTGGATCTAAGAGGGGTATCATTTTTAGATGAAGGCTATAGAGAAGGGGAGCGCATGGAGCGGCCTATCCGGGTGATCATCGCCAAATGCGGGCTGGATGGCCATGACCGTGGAGCCAGGGTCATTGCTAAATCATTACGAGACGCTGGGATGGAGGTCCTGTATAGCGGTATTCGGCAGCGCCCAGAGAGTATCGTCCCAGTGGTCCTGCAGGAGTCCATGGACGTGATTGGCCTCAGCATCCACTCCGGGGCCCACCTGCTGATCTGCTCCAGGCTTAAGGAGTTGCTGCGTGAGGCCAAATTGGACGATGTCCTCCTGGTCATAGGCGGGATCATACCGAAAGAGGATGTGCCCCAGTTGCATGCGCTGGGTGTCCAAGGGGTTTTTAGTCCGGGAACGCCTATCCGGGAGATCGTGGATTTCATCCGAAGCAACGTGAAACGCCATTTATAAAGGATAAAGGGTTGTCAGGCAGAATAATGGGCACGCGCGTGAAACCTTTTTCCTTGCTCATTAATAAGAATGTCATGAACATTCGCAAGTTTATTGAAAAAACGGCTGAGAAGATCCCGGATAAGACTTACCTGTACTTCAATGATCTGGAAATCAGTTACCGCGAGTTCGACCGGAATATCAACCGAGTTGCCAACGTGCTGCTGAAAATGGGCGTCCGGAAGGGCGATCGCTTCTGCATCATGATGCGCAACTGCCCCGAATATTTTTACACCTGGTTTGGACTCAACAAGATCGGCGCCATCATGGTCCCCATCAATGCCGAATTTCGTGAGAAGGAGGCTCATTACATTATTGACCATTCAGAGGCCCGGGCCGTGCTGGCCAGCACGGAGACGTTGCCAGTAATCCACAATATCCGAAAGTCCCACAACATCCCGGAGCAGGTCATCTGCCTGAGCAGGCTCGAAGGTGACGACATCCTGTCCTTCCAGGAACTCTACGAAGCGTCCTCCCCCTTGCTGGGGGAAACGGATGTCTCGATAGAGGACGTGGCCACCATCATCTATACGTCGGGGACGACAGGATCCCCTAAAGGGGTCATGCAGCCCCATAAAACATATGTCCTTTGCGGCGAGGCTTATGTCTCCTGGCTGGAGATTGAACCCGAGGATCGGTTAATCACGTGCCTTCCGCTTTACCATGCCAATGCTCAGTATTACTCCACCATGGGCTCCCTGGCCGCCAACGCCAGCTTAGTCCTGCTCGAAAGGTTCAGCGCTTCTCGTTTCTGGGAGCAGGCGGTGCGATATCAAGCCACGATCCTCAACCACATTGGCGCCATGCTCATGATTCTCTTCAAGCAGCCGCCGTCCAAGCTGGATAGGACGCATCGTATCCGGTACGCTTACGGTGCACCGGCTTTCGAGAAGCGGGTCCGTGACGCCATGGAGGAGCGATTTGGGTTCCGGATCCTCTCGGGGTATGCCCTGACAGAAAGCCCCTTCGGCACTATTGAGCCGCTCTATGCCCCCCGGAAGAACCTGAGTATAGGAAAACCGAGAAGCCACCCCGAACATCCCAACCTAGTCAAGATCGTAGATGACCATGGCGTTGAGCTGCCACCCGGACAGGTCGGCGAGATCATCCTCAAAAACGCCGCTGTCATGAAGGGTTACTTCAAAGATCCCCAGCGGACTGCCGAAGTGCTTAGGGACGGATGGCTTTATACCGGGGATAATGCCTGGAAGGACGAAGAGGGGTTCTCCTATTTCGTGGACCGCAAGAAGGATGTGATTCGCCGAAGAGGCGAGAACATATCGTCCGCCGAGATTGAGTCGGTGATGGATGGGCATCCAAAAGTCCTGGAGTCGGCGGCTATCGGTGTCTCGTCAGACATCTCCGATGAGGAGGTCAAGCTCCTGATTGTTCCGAAGCCAGGAGAAACCATTGACCCTGAGGAAATCTTCCGGTGGTGCAGCGACAGGCTGGCGCGGTTCAAGGTCCCCCGCTATTTGGAGATTCGCGACTCCTTTCCCATGACCCCCACCCACAAAGTTGAAAAGTACAAACTTAGGCATGAGGGCCATGATCCCGCCCGATGTATTGACCGGGAAACCTTGAAAATGAGTTGAACAAAAGTTGACATTTCATTGGACAGTTTCACCGAAGGAGAACCGATGAAACCGAAGGTCTCTTTTCAGAAAACGTTCTTCCGGCTATCCTAGACTGACCCGGAAGATGGATACCTGGTGGGAAGCCGGTGCAAGCGATGCGGTCAGGTTTCATTTCCCAAGGTGTCAGTCTGTTCCCAATGCTTCACCGACAGCGAGGTGGAGGAGACATATCTTAGCAAAATAGGGAAGCTCTATACCTACTTTGTCATATATATGAAGCATCCCCGTTTTGGCTCCCCGTACGTCACCGGATACGTGGACCTCCCCGAAGGAGTGAGGGTCTGTGCACGCATTGTGGACTGCGAGCCTTTTGATCAGAAGCTCAAGCTGGGCGGACATGTTCGACTGGTGGTTACCCCTATCCATGAAGAGGAGGACGCGGCGATGATGGGGTATGCCTTTCGGCCCGTTTGAGAAGAAATTACAGGCCAGGCAAACTATGTGATTAACAAAAAAAATACAAGGAGCAAGCAATGAGAGAGGTGGCCGTGATCGGTGTGGGGATGACCCGCTTCGGCAAGTTTATCGATACCAGTCTGAGGGAGTTGGGCCGGGTGGCGATCCTGGAGGCCATGAATGATGCCGGGGTTAAACCCTCGGACATTCAAGTGGGATACTGCGGCAATGCTGTTGGCGGGGTGATCACTGGACAGACTATGGTTCTGGGTCAGTTGTTGTTCCGAGAAGTGGGGATCACTGGCATCCCCATCACCAATGTCGAGAACGCCTGCTCCACGGGTTCCTCGGCATTGCGCGAGGCATGGATCGCCGTGGCCTCGGGGATGTACGACGTGGCGTTGGCTGTGGGCACGGAGAAACTTTACGCGGCCGACACGGTCAAGAGTGTCCAGGCCCTGGCCGGTGCCGCGGACTTCGAGCTGGAGGCTGACCAGGGGCTGATCATGCCTGCCGTGTGGGCCATGCGGGCAAATAAATACATGGAGAAATATGGCGCCACCATTGAGCAACTGGCAAAGGTATCTGTCAAAAACCACCGCAACGGTGCCCTGAACCCCAAATCCCAGTACCAGAACGAAGTGACATTGAACAGGTCCAGTCATCCCGAATGATAAGCGACCCCCTGACACTGCTGCACTGTAGCCCCATCGGCGACGGGGCTGCAGCGGCCGTCCTGTGCACCGCCGAAAAAGCCCGGCAATTCACCAGTAAGGCCATACTTATCGCAGCTTCAGTTCTCACTACCGGGACCTATGACTCTCGACGCGATATGACCTTCAACGAACTAGAGGTGCGAGGAGGGGAGGAAGCCTTTAAATGCGCCGGCATCGGTCCCGAGGACATCGACCTGGCCGAGGTGTGTACGACTGCTTTACCATCGCCGAGTTCCTTCGGCTGGAGAGCCTGGGACTATTCCCCATGGGCGAATATGGCCGATGGATCGACGAGGGACGGACGGAGATTGGCAGACAACTGCCCGTGAACCCCAGCGGCGGCCTTCTGGCCAAGGGCCATCCCATCGGGGCTACAGGAATTGCCCAGGTGGCGGAGCTGGTCTGGCAACTGAGAGGCGAAGCGGGTAAGCGGCAAGTCCAGAATGCCAGGGTGGGCCTGGCCCACTGCTCCGGAGGGGCACTGGCGGGCGATACGTGCGCCTGCTCTGTGCAGATACTCAAGCGGTGAGAACGCTCTTCACCCCTCACGAGGGAAGGCTAGCGATGAATCGCCTGAAGAGTGAGCCAAAGGGAAGGAAAAAGGGCGAATATGGAGCTACCGCTGGTGTGGCTCCGATCCCGGCCATATCCTGATATTAATATGATGCAGGCCCAAAGAGGCCGCTCTTTTCTATACCTAATGCCTTGAATTATAAGCATTTTTCCTTTCGTTTAAAGGGCGGAGAGAGGAAATCGGCAGCTTCAGAAAATGGGCTTCAAGCACATAGAAACTTTAAAAAAGCGGTTTCTCTGGTCTATGAAAGATTGTCTAAGGATGAAGTGGCTGCTTGTATCAATTCTAAAGTTATTGTCTCATTAGAAGGAGCGGGGCAATGTTAAAAGATCCTGCGTCTCGATTGGTGGAATTCCTGGTGGAGACGAAATGCGATGATGTTCCTCCACCAGCCCTCACGGCTACAAAAAGGGAAGTGCTGGATATTCTCGGTACCACCTTTGCTGGCAATTTGGCCCCGGGATGCTCTGAAATTATCTCTCTGGTGGAGGGATGGGGAGGTGCAAAAGAGAGCACCCTTCTGGGATACGGGCGAAAAGTTCCATCTCCCTTTGCCGCCTTAGCCAATGGCACCATGGCGCATGCTTGGGACTTCGACGATACCCACGATAAAGCTGTACTTCACGCCGGGGTGAGCGTGATCCCGGCAGCACTGGCTGCAGCAGAAAGGAGGGGGAGAGTTAGCGGCAAGGAATTTTTGTGCGCCGTGGTACTGGGCATTGAGATCGTCTGCAGGATGGGAATGGCCACGAAGCTCGGACCGAACACTTCGGGGTGGATGCTCACTCCACTATATGGTTATTTCGGTGCCGCGGCCGCTGCGGGTAGGATCCTCGGCCTGGATCAGGAAAAAATGCACAACGCCCTTGGAATTGCTTACAGCCAAGCTGCAGGCAATGTACAGTGTGTGTTAGACGGAGCTCTCACTAAAAGGATCCAGGCGGGATTTGCAGCTCAGGGAGGTACGCTCGCAGCTTTATTAGCTCAAAAAGGGATCACCGGGGCCAGGAAGATCATTCAAGGAACATTCGGCCTTTACAATGTTTATCAGAGGGGGGAGTTCAACCTCAAACCATTGACTGATGAGATGGGCAAAGTTTTTGAAGTTGAAAATTTGAGCTTCAAACCTTACCCTTGTTGTCGATTTGTTCATTCTACGATAGATGCCGCCACGGAATTATTTCAAAGAAGCTCTCCACTTCCAAAGGATATCAGCGAGATCAATATATCAGTCAATCAACAGGCCTTCAATGCAACATGCCACCCTTTAGCTGTTAAATCGGAACCGAGAACCATCGTGGATGCACAGTTCAGCATACCATATGCCGTGGCTGTGACTCTTACAAATGGCACTTTCACATTGAATGATCTTACGGAAGCTGCCATAAAAAGGCCAGAGATAATTGCACTGGCTAAGAAGGTCAAACCTCAAATGGATGAACAGATTGAGAAGGCGGGCTCCCGGGAGATCTCTCCTAGCATTGTAGAAGTTAAGAAAAAAATGGGTGAAGTCTATACTCAAAGAATTGATATTCCCAAGGGTCATCCGCAAAATCCCATGAATGATGATGAGCTTGTCGCAAAGTTCATGGATTGCGCCCGTCATGCGGCCAACCCTTTGGATAAAAAGAATTCATCGCAGCTAATCCATATGGTCTTTAATCTAGAAAAACTTAACGATCTGTCTGACCTTTTGAAATTACTGAGTTAGTATGGGATTGTAAAAATTTTTTGAAAAAACTAACCAGAAAGGTTTTTTCTATGTAAGTGGGTTTGCGAGTGAATCTATGGGAAGCGCTGGCACCTTTCAGGTTAAGCAATGGCGATAATATCAAAGTAAAGATAAGATAACCGCGAGCCTTTTGATCAGAATCTTAAACTGAATGCCCTGGTTCAACGGCGCCCGAGAGCTGTTCGCATAGAGGCTTATGATGGGATTAGATACCTTGCAAATTGCCTTTTTCTTTGATCAATCGAGATGCACGGGATGTCTTACGTGTGTTATAGCGTGCAAACAATGGCATTCCGTCGATTACGATGTGATGAATTGGAGAAGGGTGGAAACCATCGAAAACGGAATTTTCCCGGATTTGAAAGTCTCATTTTTCTCCATCACGTGTTTGCACTGCCAGACCCCCCCTTGTGCTTCTGCCTGCCCTGTTTCAGCAATTTTAAAGCGACAGGGAGATGGCGTTGTAGTTGTTGATTCTGAAAAATGTCTGGGGGAACCAAGTTGCGGGCTTTGTAAAGATGCCTGTCCCTATGGGATTCCGCAATTCAATCCTGACCGAGATTTCAAGATGGAAAAATGCGACCTCTGTCTCGATCGGCTGGAACAGGGCAAACAACCTATCTGCGTAGATGCCTGTCCTGTGCGTGCACTTGATGTAGCGCCCTTAGAGGAGCTTTCGAAAAGGAATGGTTGCGGCAAGGTGGCAGAAGGTTTCAATTTTTCAACACAGGCCAATCCTTCAATTATTCTTAAAAAGAAATCATGAAATCTGATTATACAGCTAAAGCCCATGATGTTGAGCTTATCCGGAGCGGAGGATGCCATGACTGCGGCGGTCGGTGTCCCTACGTGATCCACGTGAAGAATGGAAAAGCTTGTCGAATAGAACCCCACGAAGAACTTAAGGCGTGTGTGAGGGGCTATGGTTTTCTGAAAAAAGTATACGCGCCGGATCGCCTGAAATTCCCTATGAAAAGGATTGGGGAAAAAGGTGAATCTCTATTCGAACGGATCTCATGGGATGAGGCGCTAGATACGGTCGCTGAGAAATTAAAGGGGGTGAAGGAAACATATGGCCCATCGGCAATATTCTGTCAGGGATCGAGTGGAAGTCCTGGCCGGCTACACAATCCCGCTCCCATTTACCGGCTTATTAACATGTTCGGAGGATGTGTCTACCGATGGGGAAGTGCTTCCGCAGAGGGAGCCTATTTTGCCGCCAGGACGACCTTTGGGACTCATGCAGCAGGCCATACCAAAGACGATCTTGTCAATTCCCGCTTGATTATCCTCTGGGGCCTCAATCCTGCCGAAAATATTTGGGGTACCAATACCAGTTTCCATCTCATAAACGCAAAAGAAAAAGGCATCCGGATCGTCTGTGTTGATCCAAAATTTACCAATACCGCTGCCCTCTTTGCGGATCAGTGGATACCTATCCGGCCTAATACAGATACGGCAATGATGATCGCCATGGCATATATTATCTATAAGAATAATTTGCAGGACGATCATTTTCTGGATAAATACACGGTTGGCTTCAATCAGTTCAAGGACTATCTCCTTGGAATAGAAGACGGGATCGAGAAAAGTCCGAAATGGGCCGAAGCTATTACTGGCGTCTCTTCTGAGGTGATAGAGAATCTGGCTATCGAATATGCCACGGTTAAACCCGCGGCCCTCATCCCATCTTTTGCTCCTGGAAGAACCGCTTTTGGAGAGCAGTTTCATCGGGCAGGCGCTGCACTGGCGGCGATGACCGGAAATATCGGAATCCCGGGGGGAAGCCCTGGCTGCTGCGACATCCCTCCGGTTGGAGTCTCTCCAGGACCCAATGTGCCATCTTCACCATCGCTGATTCCCATTGGAGAGAATCCTTTTGAAAAAAACAAAGAAAAAGCAGGAAATCCACTGAGCTTTGAGTTTAAAAGCAGATCCAAGACTCACAATGCGAAGCTTTGGGATGCCATGCTCAAGGGAAAAAAAGGAGGGTATCCCGGAGACATTAAGTTTTTATATGTAGTCTGTGCCAACCCCCTCAATCAAATACCCAACACGAATAAGGGTGTAAAGGCCCTCAGAAGTGTGGATTTCATCGTGGTGCAGGATCATTTTATTAATTCTACAGCCAGATTTGCGGATATCATTCTTCCAGTAACCACCCATTGGGAGCGAGACGATTATATGCGTCCATGGTTGGGAGGAGACTATCACCTCTTTGGCAATCAAGCCATCGAGCCTATTGGCGAGACTAAATCTGATTTCCAAATTGCATGTGAGCTCGCCAATCGCCTTGGGATCAAAAATTATTCAGAGAAGACAGTGAATGAATGGGTCGAAGAAATCGTCTTCTCATCCTCAGATTCGAGAAGGGATATTAAGAATTATGAGGATTTCCGTTCGAATGGGATAGAAAAGGCAAAGGTTAAAATGCCGGTCATCGCCTTTGAAGATCAGATCCGCGATCCCAAACTTTTTTCTTTTTCGACTCCCTCCGGAAAGATCGAAATATATTCAAAAGCTCTGGCAGAACTGAATGATCCCGAATTACCTTCAATTGCAAAATATATAGAGAGCTGGGAAGGACCGCAAGATCCTTTAACTCAAAAATTTCCATTACAACTTATCACCTTCCACTTCAAAACGAGGGCTCATTCAAATTTCTATAATATCAACTGGTTAAGAGAATTGGAAACGCATGAAGTGTGGATTAACCCGGTTGATGCAAGGCCAAGGAAGATTGAAAATGGCCAGAAGGTGAGAGTATTCAATTATCGGGGAGAGATATTAATTCATGCTAAGGTTACCCAAAGGATTATGCCAGGCGTAGTGGCGATAGGCCAGGGGGCATGGTATTGTCCTGATGAAAAGGGAGTAGATCGAGGGGGATGTGCCAATGTCCTGACAAGAGATGAAGCAAGCCCCGGAGGTGCAACTCCCACAAATACAGCACTGGTTGAGATAGAGAAGTGCGAATAAGGTTTGAATTCATATCGTTTACTTTGACGAAAAGGGCACTACTTTTATTCCATTAGGAGAAACAGGTTGAATGGTATCGAACGATACGCCGCCGTGCTCCGGCAGGATCGTCCTGACAAAATCCCATTGCGAGTGGGAAACTATAATATGTTTATTTGCAAGTACTACGGAATAACTGTGCAGGATTACCTGGATGACCCTGCCCGCAACGCAGAGCTATTAGTCAGATTTGTCGAGGATTTCGATTTTGACAGCATCAAGCCGGGCCTTGGCTATATTTTATACGGTTGCGGGCCCGAAATGGGTCCTCAGTGGAAGTTCGTTGATAATGATTTCCCCGGCTGCGTGAAAGGGGTGATCGAAAAGCCCAAAGATATCGGGAAAGTTGAGATACCAACTGAACCAAAGGGTTATTTTCACAACTTTCTGGAGATCAACCGCCTGGTCAAAGCCAGCATTGGGAATAAGATCGATCTGGGTGTTTCCATTCTCGGTCCTTTCTCCGCAATGTGTTTCCTTCGAGGCTACCAGGAGCTTCTGATGGACATTGCAATGGATATGGATTTCTTCAGCGCCCTTGTGAAGAAAGGAGAGGAAGTTTCATTATTTATCGGCCGTCATTGCATGGATCTGAGGTTGAGCCGGGCTAACCTTCTAGAGATATTTTTAGTGCCCGGCGTTGTGAACCCTCAGTTCTTCCACACAAGCATCGCTCCCCACGACGATGCGGTCTGCAAACAATTGGCACCCCGGCCGATTCCCAATTCCATGGCTGTCTTCATGGGCCGTGCAGACGATCCCCAGAGCCAGCGCGATGGCCGACTGGTTTATGACTATTACTTCGGCACGGGAGAATCGATGGAGGTGATTCGATCAGCATCAAAGTATATGGTGCCGGGCTTTCCCCGGCTGGTATCGCTATCTGGGCGAGCCCTGGTCAGATGGCCCACAGAGCGGATCCTAAGTTTTCTTCGGCAAGGCTTAGACTATTTTGTCAAGGATCAAGGGGAATATCCCATCCTTTTCATGGCATCGATACAGGCATACAGTAAAGAGGAAGCCAATGTTATTGCAGAGAAGCTCCGAGCGATAAACCGGTTAAGAGATGAATACTTCTTGTGACTGTATCCCCACCTGAACATTCAAACTTTTGTATTGCTATGCCGGATAATTAATAGCGACCTATGATCTGTTCTGAGAACAGTTCTGGATGCCGCGGCGGGGAAACTTGCCCATTGCGGCCGGCCAAGATGCGCACCCAGCGTCAGCCCGTGAAAAACCAACCCTGAGCCTAAAAGGAGCAAGAACCTGATAACCCAAAGCGGAACCGCTTAATTATGGATCAGGTGCCGCACTTTTCGACCGCCACCCTTCGCATATTTGGATCGCCCTTCACAATTAGAAACGTCTATCGACGTATTGCGTCAGCCCAGTCCTAACTATGTTACCAAGTATATTTACAAAGTTAGCATGGATTTTGGCCGGCATCCCGTCGACAGCCAGAACATGCATGCCGGTACGCCCATCCAATGCCCCGGCCCTCACGCACTCCTCGATCATGCGCTCCTCGATTTCTCCGCTGTGGATCAGGTTTGGATTCCGGAGGGCGGCTGCCAAGCATGCGGTAATGCCATAAGCACCCCAATTGGAAACGGATGCTAATAC
>CAZTAS010000084.1:0-23730 GCA_964611635.1 uncultured Thermodesulfobacteriota bacterium | reverse complement strand
CCCGTCAGTATTCGGGCACGTTGGGCAAAGTGGGGAACTGCCAGGTGATGGTCAGCCTTCATCTGTCCACGGATCAAGCCAGTGTGCCATTGGACTTTGCGGTGTACCTGCCCGAGGAGTGGACGAATGACTCCGAACGGATGCGTGCGGCGAAGGTACCGGAGTATGTGCTTGTGCTGTTCAAGGAGAAATGGCGCCTGGCCCTGGAGCTGATTGATCGGGCGCAGGTATTGATAACATCATATTCCCTTGGTTTATGGATAATCTGGTGTTTTAAATTTAGAAAAGCCAGCCGCATGATCTGGCTTTCCGAAATATTCCAGCATGATGCTGGCCAGTTGTTCGGGCCTTTCCAATTGCGGGATGTGCCCACACCGAGGAATTAGTTGCATTTGCGATCCGGTGATCTCCCGGTTCAATTTAACTGCCTGATCTAATGAGACAACTTGGTCGTTCTGGCCCCAAACAACCAGTGTACTGGCCTTGATCTGGCGCAAACGATTAGTAAGGGGATAATTCAATATTCCTTGCGCTGCCTTACTAAAAGAGCGGACGAGTTGCCGACCTTCTGGACGCTGCAAAGCGGCTACGAAGAATTTGACCATTTCTTCATACTCATCGCCTGGTTTGTAAAAACAAGTCTCCACCAATTGTTTTGCCCAGCCGGGGCTCAGCCACTCCGGGTTGTGTTCTAAAAGTTCAAGCCCCATTAAAGTCAATCGGCGGAGGGGCTCCCATAGGCTTTGCGCCCCCACAGCGTCCAGAAGGATCATTCGTCGAACTTTTTCTGGATGCTTTAGAGCCAGTTCCATCAGGACGTGTCCTCCAAAAGAGTGACCGACAAAGTCAGCCTTTTCCACGCCCGTTTCTTTCATAAGTGCTAAGACCGCCTGGGCCATAAATGGGATAGAGTAAGAGATCTCCGGTTTGTCTGAAAGACCAAATCCCGGTAGATCCAGCGCATAAACCCGATAGCGCGCTGAGAGGATGGGAATGATGATCTTCCAATTGTCCCATGAGCCGCCGAGTCCATGTATCAGGATCACCACGGGTCCACTGCCTGCCGCCACGTAATGCAACTTCCCATGCTCCCATTTTGTATACCGAGAATAGGTGTGTGGAAGGTTTATCCGGTAACCGGCATGATCAAAATCGTAATCTTGGATGGAGGGAAGCTCGGTGCTGCAGGCTGAGAAAGCAAAAAAAACAAGTCCCACCTGTACTGCCAGCCGCCACAATGGAGAAAGTCTGCGAATCTGAGGCGCGCTGAAGGTCATGATTGATATCGTTTCCAGGGAGGAAGCAAGCGGGGGATTTTTCGGGCGATGGACATGCCCACCTTGAAGGCCTGGAGATTGAGCATTTCACTGCCCGGAGGGACATGGGCCTGAATGGAGGCTTCCATCGCTCGATTGGAGACGATTCCGGAGATTCGTGTAATGGCGCCCAGGGCCATAATGTTAGCCACAAACTCGCGCCCCAGCCGCTCCCGTGCTATTTGTGTGAATGGGATTTGCCCGGCCATGGGCGTTGGGATCCTGTTTACGAAGGTGGAATCCACCAGCAGAAAACCATCAGGCTTGAGGTCCTGATAATACTCATCGCATGATTTCTGATTCATGGCCAGTAAAAAATCAAGTTTCCGGGCTTTGGGATAGTCGATCTCCTCATCGCTGATAATCACCTCAGCTTTGCTGGCTCCTCCTCTCGCTTCAGGACCGTAACTTTGAGTCTGTGCAACATAGCGGTCGTCGTAAATCCCAGTCGCATCAGCCAGAATAATGCTGGCTAAAATCAATCCTTGGCCTCCCGATCCCGCTAACCTCACTTCATAACAAAAGCCCATGGCGTGTCCTTTTACTTTTTATTTCTTTACCACAGTCTTTTGAGCCCTAATGCGCATGGCTGTGTACTCGTCATGATAAATGGTGAGATCCTTGTCCATCAGGACGCCGATTACTGTTTTACCCTGAAGCTCCTCGGGATTCATGTTTTTAGCCCTTGCCACCGAGACCAACTTTTCCTTTTGTTGCCGCATCATATCCACGGCAGACCCGATACGGTTGTATCGGCCATACAGTGTATGGCAGTGACTTATAGCCTCCACCACGCTGAATCCTCTTTTTTGAATGGCTTTTCGAATCAAAGTATCAAGGAGGCGCGTATGGTAAACCGATCCTCTTCCCACGAACACGGCTCCCGCAGTTATGGCAAGTTCTGATATGTTGAACTCATGCTCGATATTTCCATAAGGGGAGGTGGAAGCTTTGCTGCCATATGGTGTAGTGGGGGAATACTGGCCACCAGTCATACCATAAATGTTATTGTTGACAATGATGGCCGTCAAGTCAATGTTGCGCCGGGCAGCGTGAATGAAGTGATTTCCACCAATAGCCGTCGCGTCGCCATCCCCCATGACAACGATGACATGAAGGGATGGGTTGGCCAGCTTGATCCCTGTGGCAAACGTCAAAGCTCTACCGTGGGTAGTATGGAGGGTGTTAAAGTCCACATACACAGCCATGCGCCCCGAGCAGCCGATTCCCGATATCAAAACTACTTGGTCTTTTTCCAGGCCTTCGGCATCGACGGCCCGAATGAGGGAGCCCAGTAAAATGCCGTTGCCGCATCCTGGACACCAGACATGAGGGAATTTTTTGTCATGTCGGAGATATTTATATATGAGCCGCGTTTCTTCGGCCATTTAGACCACCTCTTCAATGCGCTGGAGAATTTCCTCCGGCGTAATGATGTTCCCATCCACCCTGTTAATGGTAAAAACGCGGGTTTGTCCTTGATTGGCTCGAAGAACCTCCATCACCAGTTGGCCCTGGTTCATCTCGGGTACAAGCAAGACGGAACTAGTCCTGAGCACCTCGTCCAGGGCCTTGTTGCAAAATGGCCAGATGGTGATAAGGCGTAGCAACCCGACCCTGATTCCTTTTTCCCTTGCCTCGATCACGGCGCGCCGGGCAGAACGGGCAACGCATCCATATGCAATTACGGTCAGAGTGGCATCTTCGGTCATAAAGGTCTCCCAGGTCTGAATGTCTGCCAGGTGCTGATCGATTTTTCTTTGCATCCTGTTCATAAGGGCAGTAATTTCGTCGGGACGGGCGGTGGGGAATCCCTTGGGATCGTGGACAAGGCCTGTGACGTGGTATCGGTAACCAAGGCCAAATGGGGCCATAGGAGGGACTCCCCAGGGGGTGTCTTCGTAAGGGATATACCAGTGAGGTGGCACGCTGGGGCGTACCCGATCAAAGACTTCCAGAATCTCAGGGGACGGTACGACCACCTTTTCCCGCATATGTGCGATAACCTCGTCCATCAACAAGATTACAGGCACTCGGTATTTTTCAGACAGGTTAAAGGCTCGCACAGTTAATGTATAGCATTCCTTAACGCTGGCGGGAGTTAGCGCGATAATGGCGTGATCTCCATGGGTGCCCCATCGAGCCTGCTGAACGTCACCCTGGGATGGGCTGGTGGGAAGACCTGTGCTGGGTCCTCCGCGCATAACATTGGCCACGACGATGGGAACTTCGGCGATGCAGGCAAGTCCAAGGTTCTCCTGCATCAGGGAGAACCCTGGGCCGCTGGTAGCCGTCATGGCCTTGACCCCTGCTAATGAAGCTCCGATGATGGCGCCCATGCTGGCGATCTCATCCTCCATCTGAATGAAAGTACCGCCGATCTGGGGCATCCTCAGAGAGAAACGCTCGGCAATCTCGGAGGCTGGCGTGATGGGATAGCCAGCAAAAAAAAGGCATCCTGCTCCCAGAGCTCCATCTACTACAGCCTCATTGCCCTGCATAAGTATTGGATGTTCATCCCTTTCTTTGGGCATTTTTCGCGATCCTTAAGTTCAGGCAGTGATTATGAAAATGCCGTCCATATCTTTTCAGGAATGATTTTTATGTCTTACTTTTACAGTTCACAATTGAAAGACTTGCAACAGTTGAAAGCTGTCTTCAATAGCGGTTTTGGTTGGCCTTTACGAGTTCTATCCTGAAGCTTAAATAATGACTGATCATGGTTAATGTGAATCTTCAGTTTCGCCATTCAAATCTATATTCTCGATACTTACGGTGCTGGCCTGTTTATCATCACTTTCCACCTGCGGGGTCGCCTTAGCCTCGGGGTTTGCAGCTTTCTCGTATTGTTGGTCTTTAACCTGGACGCTGATGGCGAAATCTGGACATCTAATCTCGCACAAACCGCATCCCGTGCAGTTTTCCGGTCGAACTACAAGTGGTTTGTTTTCCTGGTCCATTTCCAGGACTCCTTCCGGGCAAAAAGCGACACATATCCCACACCGCTTGCACCATGCCTCGAATATTTCATTTCGGTATATACCTTTCTTAGCCATAGTATCAATTCTTTCTATAATACCGAAGCGGGTTTTCTCATTCGTAGTCTATACCCCTTAAATTCCCATCATGAACACACAAGCAGAAAAACTTGGGCTAATATTATTTTCCCAGTGTCTCTCGAACAATTCGACCAATCCTTCCTATATTTTTTACCACATGGACACCCGCTTCGTCCAGTGCTGTTATTTTTTTTTCAGCCGTACCCTGACCCTCGCTTATTATTGCGCCAGCGTGCCCCATCCGTTTTCCTTCAGGAGCCGTCAGGCCAGCTACAAACCCGAAAACTGGCTTTTGATACCCCTGCCGTAAGTAATTAGCGGCTTCTTCTTCTGCCGTGCCACCGATTTCTCCAATGAGGATGACCGCTTCTGTGCCCTCATCGGACTCAAAGAGGCGTAGTATATCCACGAACGAGCTTCCTGTGATTGGATCCCCACCAATCCCCACGCATGTGGACTGCCCCAGGCCTTCTCGTGTGAGTTGGTCAACTGTTTCATACGTAAGGGTTCCGCTGCGGGAAATGATCCCAATATTCCCTGGCCGATGGATGTGACCTGGCATTATTCCCACCCGCGCTTTCCCCGGGCTGATGACGCCCGGGCAGTTGGGTCCGATCAGCCGCATATTGTTACCCTCCAAACTCTTCACCACGCGGGCAATATCCAGTAAGGGAATACCTTCGGTAATACAAACAACAAGTTCAACGCATGAAGCGGCGGCCTCCATGACGGCATCGGCTGCAAAGGGGGCGGGCACAAAAATGACCGATACGTTACACTTGGTCTCCTTGCATGCCTCTTCAACGGTGTTAAACACCGGAACCCCATCCACCTTTGTTCCACCCTTGCCAGGGGTCACTCCTGCAACCACGTTTGTGCCATATTCTCTGGATAGCCGCGCATGGAGCATTCCGTTCCGACCTGTTATGCCCTGTACTAGCAATCTTGTATTTTCATCAACCAGAATACTCATTAGGAACTCCCTGTTTCGAATCCTCTTTTTGAACTAATTCAACTATGTTGCGCGCAGCTTCCTCAAATTTTTCTTTAAAGACAATATCCAGACCGGAGTTTTCGAGTATTTTCCGACCCTCCTCGGCGAATGTTCCCTGAAGACGCACAACGAGAGGAAGCTTTGAGTCGATTTTCTTCAAGGCTTCGACGATTCCCTGGGCCATGAGGTCGCATCGGGAAATACCCCCGAAGATGTTAACAAAGATTCCCTTAACCGCAGGATCACCTAAGATTAAGCGAAAGGCATTAGCCGCCCCCTCCGCGGTTGGTCCGCCCCCGACATCCAGAAAGTTGGCGGCTTTGCCGCCGTGCAATTTGATCATGTCTAACGTAGCCATAGCGAGACCAGCACCGTTTACCATGCAGCCGATATTTCCATCCAGTTTAATATAACTGAAATCTGATGCTGCTGCCTTGACTTCAATGGGATCCTCCTGACTAAAATCTCGAAAGCGCTGAAGATCTCGATGACGGAACAATGCATTGTCATCCAAGACAAGCTTGGCATCCAGAGCCAACAATTTGCCATTTTGAGTGATCACCAAAGGGTTGATTTCAGCCAGAGAGCAATCGTATTCTATAAATATATGATAGAGGCTATTAACGATCTTTGACATGGGCTTAATCAATGGGTCCTCCAAGCCCAGGGAATAAGCGAGCTTGCGGGCTTGAAAATCCTGAAGCCCGATGCGGGGGTCAACCAACTCATACTGAATAGCTTGCGGAACGGTGCTGGCTACCTCCTCTATCTCCATTCCGCCCCTTGAACTGGCCATAACCATCACCGCTTTGCGTGATCGATCCACGGTAATCCCCAGGTACAGCTCCCTTAAAACGGGCACCATCTCCTCTAAGAGAACCAGTTTTACCAGTTTTCCCCCGGGACCGGTCTGGCGAGTTACCAGGTGCGTACCGATCATCTCTCCAGCAAGTCTCATCACTTCATCTTGGCTTTGAGCGATCCGAATTCCTCCTACCTTCCCTCTGCCACCCGAATGAACTTGGGCTTTGAGAACACAAGGAATTCCTACATCTTCAGCCATAAGCCATGCCTGGGATGGGGTATCGGCAACATAACCGCGAGGAACTGGAATCGCGTATTTCTGAAAAATCTCTTTAGCCTGAAACTCATGAATGTTCATCTTTTCCTCTCAAGAGAACTCTTTCCCATTGGCAACCTGTTTGCCAGACTCAGAACAGCTTCGCAAGAAGCATATTTGACTAGAAAATTTTCAGGAAGATTAACTTCTCTCCTGGTTGGATTCTTTCCAGCATTTTGCTCAGCTTCTTGACCCGAAGATGGCTGTTCCAACGCGAACCAATGTGGCCCCTTCCTCTACGGCAACCTCGAAATCCCCGGACATTCCCATGGAAAGCTCATCCAGCTCGATTCCAGGTAGTTTGTTCTCTCTGATGCGATCTCTCAGTTCCCGAAGGGCGATAAAAAAAGGTCTGGCCCGCTCGGGCTCATTGAAAAAAGGAGGCATGCACATCAATCCCTGCACGCGCACGTGCTCCAAAGGTATCAAGTTTTTTAAAAGTTTTTCAACATTGTCTGGATGTACACCACTTTTTGTGTGTTCACCGGAAAGATTGACCTGCACCAGAACATTAATGGTTCGGCTGGTGGCCTCTGCCCGCCTGTTCAACTCCTCGGCAAGTGAGAGGCTGTCCAGAGAGTGGATCATGTCGAACAGGCTAATGGCGTGGCGGGCCTTGTTGGATTGCAGGTGACCCACCATGTGCCAATGAGCTTCCATTCCCACATGCTCAATTTTCTTTTTGGCTTCCTGCACGTAATTTTCACCCAGAATGGTGACGCCAGAGCGTATGGCTTGCCGAATCCTCTCCAATTCGACGGTCTTGCTGACAGCTACCAGACGTATCTTTTTTGCATCGCGGTTCGCACGTTGGGCCGCCCGGGCGATTCTTTGCTGAACTATTTCTATGTTGCTGGCGATATTATTCATGAGGAGTTAATTTGAGCGTCTCAGTGTTGGTGGCGGAATCGATGCGTATCACTCCCAATCGTAGCAACTCTTCCACCAACTCGCAAGTGGGAAGACCAACTACATTAGTATAAGATCCCCTGATTTCGCGAATCATGAAAGAACCAATTCCTTGCGCTCCATAAGCGCCAGCTTTGTCCATGGGCTCTCCTGTGGAAATATATGCATCAATCTCAGAGGATGAAAGATCTTTAATGACAACGTCCGTTTCGACCACCTTAGAGGTACTAATTTCACGCGATTTGTTCTGGATGCAAAACGCTGTCATAACCCGATGTTGCCGGCCGCTGATGGTCTGGAGCATGACTCGGGCATCGGCTGGATTGCGGGGTTTACCCAGTGCCTTGCCCTCCACCAACACTATTGTGTCCGCTCCAATGATCCATTGATGAGGCCTGAGGAGGGAGATATGTTCAGACTTTTCCTCGGCAAGGCGCATCACATGGCCCCGGGGTGATTCATGAGGGCGCAGTTCCTCATCAACAGTTGTGCCAACCGCTTCAAACGGCAGGCCTATCTGTTTGATCAATATGCTGCGCCTTGGTGAGTTTGATGCCAATACCAAAGGGCTTCCAGGATCGCTCAAGGAGAACACGGGAAAATTTTCCTTTTGCCGCTTTCTTCACAAGTATAATTCTATGGCATGAAGAGTATATGCATTTTTAGGTAAAATGGATTCGGTCGCAAACGTAAGTACCTACAAGGATGATAGTAAAGAAAATCAAAAAGCTGAGATTACAAATATCATGAAAAGCTTTAATTTTATCATCATTTGCTTTATGAAATCATTTTATTAACTCATTTATCCTATTACTGTGATTGCTTTCAGTAATTTTGTAATATACTCTCCTCTTGGAGTCAAGGAATAATTTCAGACGGAAGTCGCACTAGCCTGCCATATGTTTACATTTTGAAGCCAGAATTTTCCATCAGAAGAAAACCTGACTATATTTCTGAATCCACGCCGGCAGCTCTTTTCTTAATGACTTCTAAAAATTCTGAAAAGTCATCTGGCTCCATAAAAATAGATGCCTAATGATACAAAAAAATCGAGCTTATCCGATCATCTCTATATGAGCTCGGTGACAGTTATAAATTTTGGCTATGATATACTCCATGCATATGAAGCCATAAGTCTTTCGTTTGACCTGTTTGATCTTGTTATTAATCTCTTTGATAACGGCCGTGAAGATTAGATGCGTTGTAAAATTATCCATTAATCAAAACAAGTAAGCACGAAGGCCTAATTTAAGAATAAGGCACTAGGATTTTGAATATCGCCATCAGATGCCACCCCCGATCCTCTAATAGTAGTAACCGAAAAGCTTGGGGAATATCATGGGAATGGCGCCTACATAAGTGACAAGTAGGACAACCAGGATTTCGGCCACCAGAAACGGCCAGATGGCCTTGCTGAGCCTTTCCAGGCTCATGCCCGTGAGGCTGCAGGCAACAAACAGGATGAGCCCCACAGGAGGCGTAGCCAGGCCTACCGTAAGGTTTACACACATGATAATGGCGAAATGGAGGGGATGAATGCCCATCTGGATGGCAGCGGGGGCCAGGATCGGGCCTAAGACGAGAATTGAGACTGTCAGGTCCATAAACATTCCTGAAATGAAAAATAAGAGGTTGAAAAGAAATAAGTTCACATATATATTGGGGGAAATGCTGAGAATGAGCTTGGCAATCTTTTGTGGGATCTCCTCGAATGCCATTATCCAGCCGAAGGCTGTGGCCGTTGCGATTATAAACAGGATGATGGAGGTGGTGATCAACGTATTGCGCATGATTTCCGGAAGATCCCGCAGCTTTAAGGTCTTCATTACGAAAAATCCCACAATCAGGCCATATCCCACCGCAATAGCCGACGCCTCTGTGGGGGTAAAGGCCCCGGAAAAAATCCCGCCCAATATAATGACAGGCATGAGGAGAGAAATAATAGCATGCCGGAAGGCCTTGAGCATCTCCAGGAAAGGTGCCCTGGCATGGCTGAGGGGATAATTGCGTTTGCGGGAGATCAGCCATACCACAGACATTAGACCAAACCCAATGAGAATTCCCGGTAGAAACCCCGCTAAAAATAGACCCGCCACCGATACCTCCATGATGGAAGCATAGATGATCATCGGAATGCTGGGTGGGATAATGGGGCCTATGACTGAACTGGCAGCTGTGACGGCTGTACTGAAATCAATATCGTAGCCTTCTTCAGTCATGGCCGGTATGAGAACGGACCCAATGGCGGCCGTGTCCGAAACGGCTGATCCGGTGATCCCGGCAAACAGCATGCTGGCTACAATATTTACATGGCCCAGCCCTCCCCGCAGATGCCCCACAAGGGTATTGGAGAAATGAACCATTCCCCTGGTGATCTGGGATTTTGTCATAATCTCGCCGGCAAGGATGAAAAAAGGAATGGCCATGAGCACGAAGGTATGGGTGCCGTCAAACATGCGCTGTGGAAGCAGCTTGAATATTATGGGGTTTCCCATCTTGATAAAGCTGAACAGGGTGGTCAGGCCCAGCACAAAAGCGATGGGAACTCCGAGAACGAGCAAAATGGTAAAGATAATAGCAATAAAAAGAATCATGTATCTTTACACCTTTTTACCCCTTCCACATCCGGAAAATATCGGTGAGGTCATCGGTTATAAGACTCGCCAATTGGATCAACAACAGAACCCCACCCGTAGCCACCGAGGTATAGAAATAGAAATAGGGGATGTTGAGGTAGGGCGACAACTGTTTGGAGCCTACAAAAACAGAGATGGCCCAGCCGTATCTAACCATGGCAAAAGCAAACACCGCGATGAGGCTTTCAATGGCAAGCTGGATAATGGCTCTCATTGACGGAGGAAGCAATCGAACGATGATAGTCATGCCCAGATGCATCCGGCGTTTCAGACCCATGCTTGCCCCCAAGAATACGGCCCATACCATCAGGGGCTGGGCCAGCTCCTCGGGCCAGCTTAGTGCATTGTTGAGCACGTAGCGGCAAAATACCTGGAGGATAACTACAATAAACATAACACTGATGAGGATCATACCTGCCCAGCCCACCACAGTATCTGTGGCATCGCTCATTCCGTTAACTATTCGAACGATCATTGGCCTTCTCATATAAAATATCCCCATTTTTTATAAGAAAAAAGAGAACCCCGCTCCCGGCTGAATGCGAGGACGCGGGGTTCTGCAATGCATCATGTCCTTACCGAATTAATTGATCTTCTTCAGAGGCCAGCTTTTTCCGCGTCTCCTCGGCAGCCCGTAGGGCTTTATCCACCCACTCCGCACCTGCAAGCTCTTTTACAAAGTCGATGTAGGCTGGCTGCCCGATTTTTTTGAACTGCGCCATCTCCTCAGGTTTAGGCGCGTAAATCTGCAGTCCCTTTTCTTTGAAGAACGCGATGCTGTCATAAACCCGGATCTGGCTGATCCCTCGGTTGGCTGTGATAGCATGGCGGGCCGCATGGATCAGGGCGCGTTTATGCTTCTCAGGAAGCTTCCGGAACCAGGCATCATTGACGAACAACGCATGGGTGTTGTATGAGTGGTTGGAAAGAGTGATGTACTTTGAGACTTCGTAGAGCTTGATGTTCAGGCCGCTCCCGAGCTCTGGCTCTGAGCCATCAGCCACGCCCGTTTGCAGCGCCGAATATAACTCTGTCCACGTGATGGTTACCGGCGAAGCGCCGAAGGCCTTGAACATGCCCATGAGCCCTTTATTCTCAGGCACGCGAATCTTGAGTCCCTTCAAATCAGCGGGAGAGTGAATGGGCCGTTTGCTGTTCCATACCACTCGAAATCCATCGCCCTCTCCCCAAGCCAGCACCCGAAGCCCAGCCTCCTTTCTGACCGCTTCCGCCAAATCCTTGCCGAACCATCCGTCCAAGGTGGCCCAAGCATGGTCGGCGGTGGGGAAGATGAAAGGAATGCCGATAAGAGCAATTTTTGGTGAGAAGATGGAGGCCACCGATGTGTAACAAATTACCGCCTGAGTGGCGCCGATCTGGGTGGATTCTACCATCTCCCTCATGCCTCCCAGTTGGGCTGCCGGGTATATCTTCACCTCAATTTCTCCGCCGGTTTCCACTTCCACCATGTTCTTGAGAACATTTGACATGGCTCCCTCATCGGATTTATAGGGTCCCGGTGGAGCGACATGGGCTAATTTCATGACCGTGGTGCCATGTGAAGCTCCCGAGGTGATTATGAATATGAACGCCAACCCAACCATCATAATAAATGTTTTCCCTCTCATCATGGCTTCCTCCTATATAAGGTTTGCGGGTATTAAAAAAACAAAAAAACACTCTCTTCCTCGTGCGGATTAAGAGTTTTTTGGACATATTATTCATGGTACTCTCTCTTTGAAGAAAGGATTAATAAATGTTAACATAAAAATATCACAGGATTCAGTTAAAATGCTCATAATTTTCGTCTGGCACAAAAAAAGAGTAATGTCAAGGAATAATTTCATCGAAGAATGGACAGAAGTGAGAAATCCGTTTAAATAAAGTTAATAGTCAATCCTGTGTTTCCATAAATGGAACCAATAGAGAATAAAATCGCAGGATTTACAATCAGAATCGAGGTCAAATGAAAAAAGTCCCATGAGATATAAAGGGCGCAAAGAGGAGGGAAGCTGTGCGGGAAATTCGAATAAATACAAGACAGAGAACGGAATTCATTGATATTACTTCTCAGGTGATCGCTGTCCTGGGAGAGATCGGAGGAGAAAGCGGCGTTTGCATTATTTACGTGCCACACACCACCGCGGGTGTTACAATTAACGAAAATGCTGATCCAACGGTTTGTCAGGATATTCTGGCATGCCTTGAACGGATCGCTCCACTACGGGGAGATTACCGGCACAGGGAAGGAAACGCGGATGCCCACATCAAGGCCAGCCTCGTTGGTTCTTCAGTAACCGTTATTGTGGAGGACGGGCGGCTACGGATGGGAACATGGCAGGGTATCTTTTTTTGTGAATTTGATGGGCCTCGTAGCAGGCGTATATGGGTCAACTGGATACCCCAGCCAGCCGACGCTGCCTGAGGACCTCGAAAAGGATCACACCCGCCGCAACAGAGACATTCAGAGATGAAATGTCTCCAACCATGGGAACGCGCACCATCCGATCACATCGCTTGCGCACAATGGGGCGGAGGCCTTTTTCTTCCCCTCCCATCACAAGTGCAAGATCCAGGTCCAGGTCAGAATCGAAGAGGTTTGTCCCGGCCTCGGCTGCTGTTCCAATGATCCAGATTCCCTCCTTACGAAACGTATTCAGTGCCGAGGCAATGTTGTTGACGCGGGCCACTGGGATATGGACAGCAGCGCCCGCGGATGCCTTGATGGCCGCTGGCCTCAGGGATGCGGAGCGATCGCGGGGAAGAACTATCCCCTGGCATCCAACGCAGTGCGCCGTGCGCACAAGGGCGCCTAGGTTGTGGGGATCCTGCACACCATCCAGAACGAGTATCGTGGCTTTCTGATCGGACTTGCGCCATGCCATGAGGATATCCTCTATGGATGCATAAGGGATCCCCTCCAGCACTGCCACAACTCCTTGATGTACACCGCCTTCTGACAGTTTCCTCAAGGTTTGATCATCATCCAGTAATATCCGTATACCAAGGGCTTCAGCCTTACGGACAATCTCATCCAACGGTTGATGGCGAGAGCGCTTCCTGTCCAAGTGGAGCTCTACAATGCACCACCGGCTATTCTTAAGCATCTCGCGAATCGGGTGAATGCCATAGGCAATGGTGGCCATGAGCAACTCAAGATTGATTGGGGATTTTGCTGTCTCCTGAGATTATCTCCTGCCACTTGTTTTCAATAAGGGGGAAAATTCGATCTTTCCGACAGCGCTCGGCAATTATAATGGAGGTAAGTTTTTCCAGGGCCCGGTCAAATGAGTCATTGATGACTATATAATCGTAATGGTGGATCTGACGGAACTCGTGGCGGGAAAAGTCAAGCCGGAGCCGAATCATCTCTTTTGTATCACGCTTCCTTTTATGAAGTCGTTGGGCCAGGATTTTCGCAGAAGGGGGCAGGAGAAAGACAAACACGGCTTCCAGCCCGCTGGCCCGAAGTTGAGCGGCGCCCTGGGTGTCAATGGTGAGAATAACATCATTTCTCATGGACTGGAGCTTCTCGATGGACTTTTTCCCTGTCCCGTACATGTGGCCATAAATCTCGGCCCGCTCCAGCATCTGTCCTGCCTTCACCATCTCCTCAAACTTTTGATTGCTGATGAAGTGGTAGTCCACGCCATCTTTCTCATTTTTGGATGGCGGTCGGGTGGTATAAGAGATTGAGTGTTTGACCCCGGGAATGCGTTCAACCAGCTTTCTGGTTATTGTGGTTTTCCCCCCACCAGAAGGCGAGGAAAGAATAAAGAGAATTTTCCTGCCTTTCATGATTATATTCCTATGGCCGATCTTATTTCAGGATTTGGGACTATCAGGAATTTTACTGTTTCACGGCATCTTTAAAAGGGTCAAAAATAATCTTATTCGATATTATGAACTTGTTCGCGAAGCCGCTCCAGCTCGTTCTTGAACTCGACCACGTGCAGGGAGATTTGCGAATCGGAAGCTTTGGAGCCAATGGTGTTGATCTCTCTATGCATCTCCTGAAGAATAAAATCCAACTTTCTCCCTACAGGACCATCCTGGTTTAGTACCTGGGCAAATTGATCAATATGGCTGCGAAGTCGAACGATTTCCTCGGAGATATCGCATCGATCAGCAAAAAAGGCCAATTCTTGTGCGAGGCGAACTGGATCGATCTCTATGCCTTTGGTCATTTCAGCCAGCCTTTTAGACAGGCGATCATGACAAAAGGTAACAACGAGGTGGGAACGAGCTTTAATCTCCTGGAGTAAAGTCTTCAGCTCCTGGAGTCGGGACTCAATGTCAGCAAGCAACATGCCACCTTCCTTCAATCGCATCTCATCCAGCTCTTCCATGGCGCAATTTATCAAACGCTCGAGCACTGCCCACCCCTCTTCGGGATTCAGTTCTTTCTCGCGGTAAATGATCACGTTAGGTAGGCTTAAAAGTTGAAATGTGGACATCTGTTCCTGTAAGCCGAAGCGCTCCCGTAATTGAAAGAACATATCGTGGTAGTGGTCCACAAGAGGGATATTTATCTCGGGCACCACCAGGCCCAACTCGCCCTCTCGACTATTAAGGGAAAGCTCCAGACGACCGCGCTCAAATTTGCTTCCGACAAGCTCACGAATGCGAAGTTCCAGTGGGTTATAACGTCGAGGGAGCCGCAGGTTGATATCCTTGTATCTATAATTCACCGACTTGACCTCCACAATCAGGGTTCGCCCCTCCAATTCGCCTTGTGCGCGGCCATAGCCGGTCATGCTTCGGATCATTTATTCTTCCCGTTTCAGTCTGTTTGTATTCTAAGTTGTTCCCGGTAACGACGGCGGATCACGTTGAACATGCGGATTACAGATTCTTCTGCATAATCGGGATAAGTCCACGGCAAGGGGTGAAAGCTTCCCTTCCGATAGATCAATGTGAGATCCGCATATATTCCACTGCCAAGGTAAATCCGGTGTGTGAAATTTTTCCCGGTTGCTAGGACCAGGTTATCAAGTGTTATGAATCCGGGATCTATATTAATTCTTCGCCCATGTCCCGGCAATTGATAAGCCTCTTCCAGATGATTCGTCCAAAGTTTGATCTCTGCCAGCCTATCCCGTTGGACAAGTGTTTGAAAGGCGATGAAACGACGCTGAATTCCTTCGCCCATTTCGTTGCAATAATAGCGCGTATGCTCAAATGGTGCTGGCTTGGTGCTGAAATCCACGGGACCAAAAAATTGCTCCATCTTCTCTATTCCGCTATCCAGAAGCTGAGGTTCCCCTGATAAGATGCTGGCCACCAGCTTGACCGGCTTTGGGATTTTCGGGATGCTCATTGAAACGTTTCCATCATCGAGATCCACCTATAATTTGTGCGGCTTTATTTGAACCCTGGCTACGGATAACCCGCCTCAATGCTTCCATGGAGACGCAGGCTGTTCCTATCTCCCCGACCACCACACCAGCGGAAAAGTTAGAAATGACGGCCGCCTCTACGGGCGGCGCGCCGGTGGCCAGCGCTAATGTGAAACTCGCGATGACTGTATCTCCGGCACCAGTTACGTCGAACACCTCCCGCGCTGAGGTTGGGATTTGGGTGACCTTGTTCCCCTTTTCAAACAGCGTCATACCCATCTCTCCGCGGGTGATGAGGACCATTTCGCAATTGAGCCGATCTCTAATCGCCTGTCCAGCTTGGATCAAGGAATTCTCATCATTGATGAATATCCCCTCCGCCAGCTCGGCTTCGTTTTGATTGGGGGTGATGGCAGTTACCCCCTGATAGTTGGCGAAGTGGCCGACCTTGGGATCAACGGTAACAATTTTACCTCGATCCCTGGCCAAGTTCAACAGTTCGCTCAAAAGGTTACGCGAGACCACCCCCTTGCCGTAGTCGGAGATGATGATTCCGTCCACATCGTCGATATGTTGACGTATATTAGCTGTCAAGCGCTCAACTGAGGCATTGGATATTTCTTTTCGACTTTCCCGGTCATAGCGGACTACCTGCTGGTTGTGGGCGATTACGCGGGTCTTTATGGTTGTAGGGCGATCTTCCTCGAACAGCACACCCGAGTTTGCGATCCCCAGAGCCTCGAGAAGTCCCATTACGTGTTTCCCCATATTATCGGTTCCAACCACACCGCAAATACAAGACTTCGCACCCAAAGTATGAATGTTGTGGACCACGTTGGCAGCTCCTCCCAGGCGCAAACTTTCAGAGGTTACTTCCACCACCGGCACCGGGGCCTCCGGGGAGATCCGATCGACTTTTCCCCATATATACTGGTCGATCATGATGTCGCCCACCACCATTATGTAAGCGCGTGAAAAGCTAACAAGGTGATGAAACAAATCTTTGGTTCGATATCGCAATGATGTCATCTTCATCAGGATAAAATCTCGATCATTTCCCGAACATCCTGAGGTATAAGGATAGAGGGAGTTCGATTCATTACACCCCAAAAGCTATTAGCCTCTCTGGGCCCTCAAAAAAGCATGAAATGCTTTATAGGTCATGTAAATATCTGCTTTGTGAGCAATTTCGAAAGGGGAGTGCATGGAAAGCAATGCCGTGCCACAATCAACGATCTCCGTGCCGTATTCAGCCATATACTTTGCCAGTGTGCCTCCACCTCCCTCATCCACTTTGCCCAATTCTCCGGTCTGCCAAACTACGCCGCTGCTGTTGAAAATTCGCCGAATCCATCCGATGTACTCTGCGTGCGCGTCACTGGAATTGTATTTCCCCCCGGAGCCGGTAAACTTGGTCACGCACACTCCATAGCCCAATTTGGCTGCGTTGCGCTTTTCGTGAACATCCTGATAATCCGGATCCAAGGCCCCATTGACGTCGGCGGACAGCGCCCTGGCATTCATCAGGGCTTTTCGTACAAGATGTTCTACAGGGATTTTGCCCTCTATTCTGAACAGATCGACCACAACGTCTTCCATAAACCGGGATTTTCCGCTGGTGTTACCCTCGCTCCCGATTTCTTCCTTGTCCATGAAGAGGGCTAGAATTGTTTCCGAGGGTGATTCTGTATCCAGCAGTGCCTGCATGGAGCAGAACGAACATACGCGGTCATCTTGTCCATATGCCCCGATCATGCTCCGATCCAATCCAACGTCCCGGGCCCGTCCAGCAGGCACCAGTTCAAGTTCAGCACTGATAAAATCTTCTTCCACCAGGTTGTACATCTCATGAAGACTTTGAAGGAGCTGTAACTTGAATCGTTCCTTTGCATCTTTGTCCGGAAAGGGAAGGGCGGCAACCAGTGCATTGAGCTTTTCTCCAATGATGGCATCTGGAAGTTTCTTATCATACTGGGCCTTGCGGGCCAAATGGGGCAGCAGATCCAGAATGGTCAGAACCGGGTCATCATCTTCTTCGCCAATGCGAATGTCCAGGGAGCTGCCATCCCCGCGAATCAACACGCCATGGAGCGCCAGCGGGCGTGCCACCCACTGGTATTTTTTTATTCCCCCATAATAATGTGTTTTGAATAGAGCCAGGTCAATTTCCTCGTAAAGTGGATTTTGTTTCAGGTCCAGGCGGGGAGAATCGATGTGGGAAACAATAATGCGAATTCCCTCCTCCAGGGGCGCTCGCCCTAGCACCGCCAGAGCTACGCTTTTTTTTCGATTAATTGCATACACTTTGGGGCCGTTGCCCGATTCAGGTCGCAGGAGGCGAAAGCCTCTCTCTTCCGCACAACGGGCAATCTCGGCCGCCGCTTCCCGCTCTGTTTTGGAGCGGTCCAAAAAATCTTTGTATCCCTCGCAAAAATCATATGCCGCAGCTCGCTCATGATCGAGCATGCGATCCCATGCCAGCTCGCCCTGGACAAAAAGCTTTTTCTTCAAAGCATTAGTATCATTTTTTTGTTGTTCTTTTTTTTCCAATTCGTTGGCTTGGTTAATTTGCATCATGGTATCACCTGGAGTCTCTCTATATCCCAGCACTCCGGGATGAATTAGAATCACATGTCCAATCCGGCCACCGACGTTCCGCATTGAGGACACTGTCCATCGCGGATTTGATTGTTTCGAATTGAAAACCCAAACCTCTCCACTAGGAGATTGCCGCAAGCGTGGCAGAAGGTGTGCTCACCTTCATCCCCGGGTACATTCCCTGTATAGACGTAGTGCAAACCGGCTTTCAGTCCAATATCCCTGGCCTGCTGAATAGTATGCAGCGGCGTGGAGGGTCGATCCATTAGAAGGTACATGGGGTGGAAACGACTGATGTGCCAGGGGACCTCGGAGCCCAGCTCAAGAATAAATCGTGCAATCTGCTCTGCCTCCTGGGGAGAATCGTTCAGGCCAGGTATCAGCAAGGTGGTAACCTCGATCCATATTCCCATCTCCTTCATCAGGCGCAAGCTCTCAAGCACCCCCTGCAAATGCGCACCGCACTGTTTGGTATAGAACTCATCGGTGAAAGCCTTCAAATCAACATTAGCGGCATCCAGATATGGGGAAATTTTTTGGACCGCCTCCCGGGACATGTAGCCATTGGTAACAAAGACATTTCGTAAACCTTCAGCATGGGCTAGGTTCGCGGTTTCTAAATTGAATTCAAAGGAAATGGTGGGCTCCGTGTAAGTATACGAGATGCTGTTGCATCCGGTGCGCCGGGCCATATTGACAATATCGCTGGGCTGAAAGTTTTTGCCGAAAATGCGGCCCTGCTCCCGTGGAAGCTGGGAAATCTCTGAGTTCTGGCAAAACAGGCAGCGGAAGTTGCATCCCACCGTGGCAATGGAAAACGATCGGGACCCGGGTTGCATGTGGAAGAGAGGCTTCTTCTCGATGGGGTCCACGGCGGTAGAAATGATCTTCCCGTAGACCAGGGTATACAAAGTACCATCGCGATTTTCCCGAACCGCGCAAATACCACGCCGATCAGGCTTAATGGTGCATCCGTGCCGGCACAGATAACATTGAACCGTCTGCCCATCCTTTTTGTGATATAGTAGTGCCTCATGCATGGTTTTCTATACCTAAGCCTTATAGCTTCTAAACATCGAAAATCATCAACCACATTTTTCGGTTCATATTTTCAGGATGGCTCCTGTGCTGGCTGATGTGACCATCTGAGAGTAACGATAGAGGTATCCCTCCTTGATCTTAGGCGCAGGAGGCTGCCATTTTTTCCGCCTTTGATTTAAAACTTCCTCTGAAACTCCCAAAGTAAGAGCGCGGTTGGGAATATCAATACTGATGGGGTCATCATCTTCCACCAGCCCAATGGGGCCGCCTTCAGCAGCTTCGGGGGAAACATGTCCTATGGCTGCCCCCCGCGAGGCACCTGAAAATCGTCCATCGGTTATGAGGGACACATCGCGATCAAGTCCCATGCCGACAATAACGGAAGTGGGAGCCAGCATTTCGCGCATTCCCGGTCCACCCCGCGGACCTTCATAGCGAATCACCACCACGTGGCCTTTCTGGATACGTCCGCCAAGGATAGCTTCAATGGCCGCTTCTTCGGAATCAAAGCAGCGCGCCCTCCCAGTGTTCACCATCATTTCCGGCGCCACAGCCGACTGCTTCACAACGGCACCGTCGGGGGCAAGATTGCCATGGAGAATCGCTATCCCCCCTTCGGCATGATATGGGTTTTCTAAGGACCGGATAACGCCGGCGTCTTTGATCTTAATGCCCTGAAGGTTTTCTGCAAGAGTCTTTCCGGTAACAGTCATTACGGAGAGGTGGAGCAGGTCCTTCCGGGCAAGCTCTGCCATGACCGCTGGAACACCCCCGGCCTCATCTAACTGGTGGAGGCGGTGCGGTCCAGCCGGGCTAAGGTTCACCAGGTGGGGTGTTCTCTCACTGATCCGGTGAAATTCGGAAAGGTCGATGGTCAATCCAGCTTCATTACCAATAGCCGGCAGGTGCAGGACTGTGTTGGTGGAGCACCCCAAGGCCATATCAACGGCGATTGCATTTCGAAAAGCTGCCTCAGTGGCGATGTGCCGGGGAAGAATATTTCTCCTGAGAAGCTCCATCACTTTTATGCCCGCTTGCTTGGCCAAACGGACTCTGGCTGCATGAACCGCAGGGATGGTTCCATTGCCTGGAAGCCCCAGCCCCAGCACCTCGGTCAAGCAGTTCATGGAATTGGCGGTGAACATGCCCGCGCATGATCCACACCCGGGACAGGCCCAGTCCTCCATTTCCCGGAGTTCTTCCTCTGTTTTGTTTCCCACTTGCACTTCTCCCACGGCCTCGAAAACGCTGTTCAAGTCCACATCCCGGCCCTGAAATCTGCCCGCCATCATGGGCCCACCGCTAACCACCACGGCTGGGATGTTCAATCGAAGAGCAGCCATAAGCATGCCCGGAGTGATCTTGTCGCAGTTTGTTATCAGCACCAGGGCGTCAAACCCATGAGCATTGGCCATCAGCTCGATGGAATCCGCGATAAGTTCGCGGCTGGCAAGAACAGAGTGCATACCTTGGTGGCCCATGGCTATTCCGTCGCAAATACCGATGGTTGAAAACTCAACTGGCGTACCTCCGCCCATGCGAATTCCCGATTTCACTGCCTCGCTAATGCGATCCAGATGGATGTGTCCCGGAATAATCTCGTTGGCGGAGTTGGCAATGCCCACCAATGGGCTTTCGATCTCGCGGTCGATATAACCCATGGCTTTGAATAGACTTCGATGAGGTGCCCTTTTAATCCCTTTCTTAACGATGTCGCTGCGCATTTTTAATCCCTTTCTTCTGATTAATCTTTAATCTATAAAATCGTTGCCGCGCTTCGAAAGCCTCCCACTTAAGCAGATATTTAAGATCAACTCTCTTTCTTTACCACTGGCACCCAGGAGTGAAAGGACGAGTTCCAGAGGAAACCAAAAAAATTACATCCATTAATCACTCAAAACCGCCCTATAATTTAGGCAAAAAAAGTTTTGTTATGTTGCAATTAAATTATAGCAAATTCAATCTGCTAGAGACCCTCTCCCAATGGATGAATCAAAATGGTATAATAACTTCCTGATGAATTATCAATTCAATCGTCAATCTCGAGCAGGGCACACGAAAAGAATTGAAATAATTTAGTTGGATTCACAAGGCCATTTTCGTTTCATGCAGCCATAATAAATCACTTAGAGGGGGATAATTGTCTCTCAGGGTTATGAGACAATCTTTTCAATAATATTACAATAGCAAAAATGGCATCATGAGATCAAGTGAATAATATAACAGGTGTTAGCTTTGAGGAAAAAGAATGTATACTGATGCATTCATCATGGATTTGAATTATTCAAACGGAACCCCTGATGGGTGAACAATGGAAAAATTGGGTTATCTTCAACATGAAATATATCTAGTGGACTCCCATAGCCACCTGGAGATGTCCGATTTTGAGTATGATAGAGAAGAAGTAATTAATAGGACAAAGGAGACGGGTGTGCGGTATATTCTTACAGTAGGCACGCACCCTACAGATTGGGAGGCGGCACTGGGGATCGCCCGGAAATACGCTGAGGTATATGTTGCCCTTGGAATCCATCCTCATTATGCAAGTGGTTTTTCCGAAGAGATGTTTGTCCAGTTGAAAGCAAAGCTGAAAAACGAGAAAGTGGTAGCGGTGGGAGAGATGGGACTCGATTTTTATCGAGACCTTTCCCCGAGGGCCATGCAGAAAGAAGTTTTCCGCCGCCAGGTGAGAATCGCCCTCGATATGGGAATCCCCGCCATAATTCATGATCGCGAGGACCATAAGGAAATCATCAGCTAAGATTCTTTTGAGGGTATTATGAAGCAACTTGCAGAAAAGCTTGTATCTCTAGAGCAAAATATATCGGCAGAGAAAGGCGCGTTTACTCTCTTTGCTCCTTTTCTCAGATAAGATGCTCAAGACAAATGGGATTTGATTGTATGCGCTCCGTGGCTTGAGGCAGACAAAAAAGCAGCTTTGGATTATTTAGCGAACCGTCTCCGTACACATCTTAAACCTCAAGATTTACTTTCTCTCTCCAGGATCGTTTTGGTTGAAGAAGACAATCCAGCGTTGGAGGCTATTCGCAGGGCCATGAGCGTAGACCAGGGTATTGCTGAAATCAAAAAGAGCAATTTTTTTGGACTGCACATTAAACATGCATATATAATCACTTCTAAGAAACTAAATACAATGCAAGATCCAATTGTTACCTAATGAGTTATTGCTGCCGACTCAATAAACTACAACGCTGAACCCAATGGTAGCCATCTCGGTTCGCTCAAGTAATAAGTTCCGCGAACAACAAAAAAATGTACAAAAAAACGATAAACGCTTGGTGCATGTACGACTGGGCCAACTCGGCCTTTGCCACCACCATAATGGCAGCCATGTTCCCACCGTTTTATAGATCTCTGGTGACCGAGGCTGGGCTCGCCGAAAACATTGCCACTGCTTACTGGGGATATACGGCCTCCATCGCCTTGTTGGCGATTGCGCTCATCGCCCCGGTATTGGGGGCAATCGCCGATTATACGGGTGGAAAGAAGCGTTACGTGGCAGTCTTTGCCGGGCTGGGAATTCTTTCCACGACAGCTTTTGTTTTCATCGGAACAGATACCTGGCTCCTGGCCTCGATCCTTTTCGTGTGCGGCTACATGGGCTTTGCCGGGGCAAACGTCTTTTATGAGTCGCTGCTGCCGCACATTGCCCAAAAAGATGACATTGACCAGATTTCAACCAGAGGGTATGCCCTGGGCTATATGGGCGGCGGCATTCTACTGGTCATCAATGTGCTGTGGGTCATGAAGCCCGAGATGCTTGGCATGCCTGGCGTTGCTTATGCCCTGCGCGCTTCATTTTTGAGCGTGGCGGTGTGGTGGGGACTGTTCTCCATTCCTTTCTTTCGTCATGTACCTGAGCCTCCAGTCGCCAAAGAAACCGATTTATCACTCAATCCACTCAAGGAAGGATTCTCGCGATTGGCTGCCACACTCCACGAGCTCAGGAGCTACAAACAATTGTTCATCTTTCTGATTGCTTTCTGGATCTATAACGACGGGATTGGCACGATCATTAAGATGGCAACAGCCTACGGCGATGAGATTGGCATTAAGTTGACCCATATGATCATTGCGCTGATCATCACCCAGTTTGTGGGCATCCCCTTTTCGTTTCTGTTTGGCGCATTAGCCAAAAAGCTGGGCACCAAGGAGTCAATATTGCTGGCGCTGGCAGTGTACACGCTGATCAGCATTACCGGCTATTTCATGCAGACGGCGACCCACTTTTACATCCTTGCATTTATGGTCGGGACGGTGCAGGGAGGAAGCCAGGCGCTCAGCCGATCGCTCTTCGGAGCGATGGTGCCCAAACATAAGGCAGCAGAGTTTTTTGGCTTCTTCAGCACCAGTTCCAAGTTTGCCGGCATTGCCGGGCCCCTGCTGTTTGGCCTCGTCAGTCAAATCACTGGTCAGAGCCGTCTGAGCATCTTTTCCTTGTTCATCTTTTTTGTCGCCGGTGGAGTATTGCTCACGCGAGTGAATGTGGAGGAAGGCGTTCGTGCTGCCCGCGTGGCAGAGGCGGCAAGGTAAGGGTACAGATTGCTTGGCTTGCCGAACAGAAAAACCAATTATACGTCACTTGGCATGGCGGAAATCAATGTTCAACTTGTTTTCAGGTCGATTAGAACAGGAGAAAAGTCTGTATGATCGCATGATACCAGATAATATCGGACTCCTTCCCTGACACCCTCGAA
>CAZTAS010000083.1:0-23864 GCA_964611635.1 uncultured Thermodesulfobacteriota bacterium | reverse complement strand
TGTACCGATCACAACTCGCATCAAAAATCCGGGGTTTCCGGATGGACACTAGTTAATGATTCGGTTCTAAATGTTGTCTGTCCATTGATTTCTGGGGACATAGGAATAGTGACCCGGAGAACATTGATATCCATGCCAATAAATGGGTAGCAAGCGAAAGCCGACATGTTGCCGATATTGACATTTTGTTGCATTCCATGTAATATAAAAATGCCATGGACAAAATACTTGAATATCGCATAAAAATAAGGAAGATAAGCATTAAGGAAGGCAGCCCACGAATTGGATATGACAGCCGCTTCTTTGTCTCGCAAAGAACGTGGCCTCCAGGTGATCACCCCAGCGGATGCCGTCAAGTTTACAAGCGGAGCTTCTATTTCACGGATTGAACGAGGAGATTAAAAATTTCACAAAACAAAAATTGGAGCAAATTGCTAAGGCCTTGGAAGTCAATTTGTCATCTCTCTTCCGAGACAAATCATTGGTTTCTAAGAGGTCCTATGCTATGGATGAACGTATTTATGAAATTGTTTTGGAGTTGTTAGAAGAACGCCGTCAGTTAGACAAAATGATCAATGACCTTTTGGAAATGATGACCGGAATAACATTTAGATTAAATAGAGAAAAAGTAAAAAAATAATTGAGAAAATAAAAGCAGAAAAGGATCCTGATGATGATGGGGACGAAGGAGAATAAGCATGAAAAAGGAAGACCGAGCCATGAAAAAAGGGAATATAATTTTGGTTTTTATTTTCGGCACGATGGCGGTCTTTTTGCTTTTTATATAAATTGAAGCTCAAGGCGGAGAATTTGAAATAACGGGATTTTCTTCGGTAAGCAAACAGTCATCTTATGGTATTCACGTTAGAGGCGGTATTGTTTCAATTGGTCCAAATAAGCAATGTGCATATATTAGATTCATAAATAATTCTTCAAAAACAAAGGTTATCCGAGAATGGGATTTTATTGCTATTTTTTCAAATGGTTCTGTCCGACAAGGCAAAAGTATTTCAACTAAAACCTATCACCTAAGGCCAGGTGAAAAAGGTAATGCCTTTGTATGTTTTGGGATCAGTCGTTGATCTTATTGTTGAAATAAAAACCAAATAATAAATCATGAGCTTTCACCGCAGAAAAGACGGCTACTGGTATGTTCAGTATTATCCAGGAAGGGTCCAGAAGCGTATTTACTTAGGGAAGGGGCCCAATGCGAAACTGGCCGCCCAGGAGCTTGATAGTCGCATAAAGCGCGGGTATCAGCCAGGGGTCTCCCCGGCGCCTCTGGGCTCTCCCACTTTTTTTGACATTGCACACCAATATCTTGAGTTACAGCCCCTGAACCACAGAACTCGCGAATCAATGCGTACAAGCTTGAATAAATGGGTCAAGGGTATTTTCGCACATAAATACATCTCAGAGCTTTCCATGACTGATCTGATGGATCTGGACAAGGCTATGGTCCACGCTGGCCGTGCTTTTGCCACGCGCAACCGTATTCGATCTTACTGCAAATTTATCCTCAACTGGGGCATAAAAAATGATTTGATAGAAACCAATCCATTTTCCCGTTTTAGTCCTCAGAGATCGCGGGAATCTCCCGGCCCTTATCCGCCCACCCTGGAAGAACTAAACTTGACCTGGCAGCATGCGCCCTTCCATCTTCGATGGGCGATTTTCTGCATGGTTCATCTGGGAGTACGCCCGGGTCCCACAGAGTTATTCGGGATCCACATTGAAGACGTGGACTTTGAACGCCAGGGGATTTATTTAACCAGGCAAAAAACGCATTCCCGGCGCAGGTTGCTTCCCTGCCATCCTGAATTCATGGCCGCAGTCAAAAGTTTGATCACCTCGGAGCCTAAAAGACAATATCTCATAGAATACAAAGGGAAGCCGGTGAAGTCTTTGAAGAGAACCTGGGGGAGCACGCCGAAAAAAGCTGGCATATCGCGGCGCATCAGGCTTTACGACATAAGACATTACTATGCTACGGTGCTGCTGAGAAGCGGCGCCGACTTGAAAGCAGTTTCGAGCTTGATGGGTCATGCTAGCCCTGATATGACCTTGCGGGTTTATTATCATCTCCTGGAGGAACAGGAGAGAAAAGCCCTTGAGAGGCTGCCTGAATTTGTCCCTAATAGGGACAAAAATGAGCCGATTTGACCCTTTAATGTTATAGATAACTCATTGAAATTATTGAAATCATTAAACGACTTTCGGCCTCCGGAGCCGAAGGTCGCAGGTTCGAATCCTGCCGCGCGTAAATTTTTATTATCTTTTAAGCGCTATACACATTGGGATTACTATTTTTTCACAAGCACGGTATTTTCTGATTTTATTAAATCTATATGGAGCCGAGTATGACACAACGCACGTTGGCAATTATCAAGCCAGATGCAATGGGCAAAAGATGTATGGGCGAGGTGATGCGTTGTATTGAACAGAGCGAACTATGCATCGTAGCCATGAAGATGATCTGTATGAACAAGATGGAAGCTGAAGGATTTTACGCTGTGCACCGGGGCAAGCATTTTTTTGATAGCTTAACAACGTTTATGTCCTCAGGTCCTTGCGTGGTCATGGCGTTGGAGGGGGCCAACGCCATTGCTCGTTGGCGAGAGATGATGGGTCTTACAGATCCCAAGAAAGCCGCACCAGGAACAATCCGGGCAAAGTGGGGATCAAGCATAGAGAAGAATGCCGTGCACGGTTCCGACGCCCCTGAAACTGCCTCATTCGAACTAAACTATTTTTTTAGCGAAATGGAAATATCTGGAAATAAGGGGTGAGAAAAGCGTCCGCCCCATTTGAAAACGATTCCCGAACTTATGGCCGGTTTATCATTTCCGCGTAAAAACTTGCAGGCAATCTCCATGTTCCCCACAGCAAGAAAAAGGAACTTGCTGGATATGTCTCTGCAAGAGATTGCGCTGTTTTTGGAAAGAATTAGGTTCCAGCCTTACCGGTGCGGACAGGTCTTGCGATGGGTTTATCGCCGAGGGGTTCGCGATTTCGAGGGGATGACGGACATCTCCAGGGATTTGCGTAGGAGGCTGAACCTTAATCTGGATATTTCGATTCCAGAGATCGCCGCGATAGAGACCTCCCAGGATGGGACACGTAAATTTCTCCTGCAACTGGTTGACGGCCTGCAGGTTGAAAGTGTGTTGATTCCCGAGAGGAATCATATTACCTGCTGCATCTCAACACAGGTTGGTTGTGCTCAGGGGTGCCGTTTCTGTCTCACAACCCGCAGAGGTTTGCTGCGTAACCTGAGTTCGGGGGAAATTGTGGGTCAACTTCTGGCTCTAAAAGAGGTATGTCCCGCGGAGAATATTACAAACGTCGTATTGATGGGCATGGGGGAACCACTGGCGAACATTCATCATACATTGAGGGCCCTGGAGATCCTGACATCTCCGCGAGCTTTGGGGATTTCCAGAAGGCATGTGACGGTTTCCACAGTTGGCCTCATACCCGGTATCCGAAGGCTGGGAGCTAAATCCTCCGCATCCCTGGCAGTCTCCCTTAATGCTACAACGGATGAGTTGCGCACACGTCTCATGCCGGTCAATCGCCGCTACCCCCTGGGGCAACTCCTTGAAGCCCTTCGCGCTTACCCTCTTGCCCGCGGACGCAGGATCACAATTGAGTATGTAATGATCGCTGATGTCAATGACACACTAGCTGATGCCAGGCGGTTGGCTTCCCTTTTGCGTGGTATTAAGGCCAAGGTCAACCTCATCCCCCTGAATGAAGCCCCTGAGATCCCATTTTCCAGGCCTGACGAGGAAACTTTATTGCGCTTTCAGAAGGAACTGCTTACCCGGCATATCACAGCTAATATAAGAAGGAGCAAGGGAACTGACATACAAGCGGCATGCGGCCAACTCCAAGGCGGTGCAAACAGATAAAATTTTAAATTTAAACGGCTATACAATTAACCTGCAAAAGGAATTTCAGCCCGATTGATCGGTCTTTTGAAAATGAAGAGAATTGGTAAACGGTTCATTATTTTTGCGTAAAATCAGGCTCTCTTTTTCTCGGATTGAGTGGAGGTGGATTATTGAGCATCTTGGTGGTAGGTTCGGTGGCTCTTGATACGATCAAGACCCCTTTCGGGCAAGGCTCGGAAGTGCTGGGTGGATCGGCATCTTATTTCTCTATAGCAGCCTCCTACTTCACTGATATTAATCTTGTTGCGGTGGTGGGTGAGGATTTTCCCAGTGAGTACGTGGAATTGATGAAAAGGCGAAATATCGATCTTACCGGACTTCAGTTTATGCCTGGCGAGACATTTCGTTGGGTGGGGGAGTACGGCTACGATCTGAACGAAGCTCAGACCCTTTCCACCTGCCTTAACGTTTTCGAGAGCTTCCGCCCGCGTATTCCTGATAGTTACAAGGATTCTCCTTATGTGTTCCTAGCTAATATAGACCCGGAATTGCAGCTGGATGTGCTGAGGCAGGTCAAGGATCCGGAGCTAGTGGCCCTGGATACCATGAACTTCTGGATCGAGGGGAAACCCGAGGCTTTGCGGGAGACACTTCGGAATGTAGATATCTTGATCATTAACGAGTCTGAAGCGCGCCAGTTCGCGCGGGAACATCACATTCTCCTTGCAGCCCGAAAACTACTTTCATGGGGTCCCTGGGCACTGGTCATTAAGCAAGGGTCCTGCGGCGCCCTTTTGTTCACTTCTGAGTCGATCTTTTCGGCGCCAGCTTATATAATGGAAAAAGTATTCGATCCCACAGGGGCCGGTGATAGCTTCGCCGGTGGTTTCATGGGATATCTTGCAAACACCCGCAACACATCGGAGGCCAGCATCAGGCAGGCGATCATATTTGGCAGCGTCATGGCATCATTTAATTGCGAGAATTTGAGCCTCCAGCGGCTGAGTAATCTGACTTACCAGGAGATTGAACAGCGTTTTCGAGAATTCCGTAAACTGACTCACTTCGAGGATCTGACAGGCAACATTCAGCGTTAAGACCGCTTGCCCTGTCTGTTAAATAGAAATGCTTGTTTTCCAATATTATATTAGTCATACACTTGAGGTTAATGGACAGGATATTTCGCCTGTCTGCTGGATACAGCGATTTTAACATCTTAACTATTAGAGACAGGAGTTCTGAAGAAGCCATGAATCAGGCGAAAATAATATTTGACCATCAAAAAAAATCGAGAAGCTGGATGATGTGGCTCCAGGTGATTGCCATCCTGGCATTATACTTGGCGGGTTGCGTCAAGACCCCTGAGGAATTGAGAGAAGAAGCGCGTCCATACCTGGACCGGGGGATCAAGTATTTGCAAATGAAAGATCCCACGGGAGCACTGAAAGAACTGTTGAAGGCTGTTGAGATTACTCCCAATGATCCACAGATCCACAACTGGCTGGGCCTGGCTTACCAGCTCAAACATGAGTATAAGGAATCGGAAGACCATCTAAAAAAGTCAATAGAGCTTGATCCGAAATTCTCAGAGGCACGAAACAACTTGGGCGCCACTTATCTGGCCATGGAGGAATGGGACAAGGCTATAGAGCAGTTCAAGATCATCTCCCGGGATGTTCTTTATCGTTCACCTGACTTAGCGTACAACAACCTCGGTTATGCATACTTCAGAAAAGGCATGTTCGATGAAGCTATTGAGAATTACCAGAAGTCCCTCAAGCTGAACGATGCCATGCCTGTTGCACATCATAACCTCGGATTAGTATTGCTGGAGCTGGGAAAGATGGAGGAGGCCATCAAAGAATTTCACCGGGCTATCGAAATTTATCCCGAATACGTTGATGCTCATTATTGGCTGGCCAGGACCTATGTTCGTCTGAAATTCAATGATCGGGCTATTAAAGAGTTCAAGGAAGTGATTCGCCTGGCGCCATCAAGCGAGCTCGAAAAATCAGCTCGGCAATACATTTCTATTCTGGAATCTAAAAAACCCGGGAAATCTGGTCCCTCGCCCGCGTTATCAGCTCCGGGTCTATCTGAGGAGGGAAAACCATGAAAATCACCACCATGGTGCTGGCGGGGGGGAAGGGAGAGCGTTTATATCCACTGACTCGGGACAGGGCCAAGCCCGCTGTCCCCATTGCCGCTCTTTACCGCATTATCGATTTTACATTAAGCAACTGCATCAACTCAGACCTCCGCCAGATCTACGTGCTCACCCAGTATAAAAGCCTCTCTCTGGAACGACATATTCAGATGGGATGGAACATTCTCAACAGCAAGGCAGGTGAGTACATTCAAATTCTAACCGCCCAACAGCGAATATTTGAGGAATGGTACAGGGGAACTGCTGACGCCGTTTTCCAGAACATTTACACCCTGGACATGGACAGGCCTGAACTGGTGTTGATCCTGTCGGGAGATCACGTTTACAAGATGGATTACAGAAAGCTCATTCAGTACCACCTGGAAAAGGGCGCAGATCTGACTGTCTCAGCCTTTGAGATGGATAAGAAGGAATCCCCCAATTTCGGTGTCATTAATATAGACGAAGACTCCAAAATTACAGGCTTTCAGGAAAAACCCTCGGCATCCAAGGCAATCCCCCTCCCCGATAATCCAGACAGAATTCTTGGCTCAATGGGTGTTTATGTATTCAATACCGAGATTTTGGTAAAGCGGCTCATCGAGGATGCCAAGGATGGAAAAAGTGCGTATGATTTTGGTAAAAACGTAATTCCCAAAATGGTTCGCCGAAAGGATAAAGTTTATGCTTACAGCTTTAAAGACCCTGTCACCAATCAGCCGCTATATTGGCGGGATGTGGGAACCATCCAGGCTTATTGGGAAACTCACATGGACCTGCTTTCCCCTGCCTGCCCATTTGAGCTGTTTGACCGTGAATGGCCAATTATTACGTATGAACAACCGTTTCCACCGGCGAAGATCTTCTGTGACGGCAGTGCGGGGAACGAAGGGATAAATCACTCAATAATTAGCAACGGCTGCCTGATCAAGGGAGGAAAGATTGTGCGTTCGGTGCTATCACCCGGTGTTACGGTGGAGCCGGATGCGCAGATCGAGGATAGCATTCTCCTGAATGAGGCCCACATTGGTCGGGGTTGCCGGGTCCGAAAGACAATTTTGGAGAAGCGTGTTTGTCTGCCGGATAATTTCAGCGTGGGATATGCTGATGACCCAACCCGCGAGGGTTTTACCCAGGACCCCTCAGGGATCATCGTGATCCCACTGAGGACTTTCTTCGAGTAACACTACAAGTTTCTTTCAGCTGTTGGCCGGTTTTCCCATCCTATCCTGGAAAAAGGACACTATGTTTCGGGCTACTTGACGGTTCATACCAGGCACCGCAGTAAGCTCATTCTCCGTGGCATCCTGAATCCGCTGCAAGCTTCCCAGGTGCTTTAGGAGAGCTTTGCGCCGGGTGGGGCCAACGCCCGGGATTTCGTCCAGAAGGGATCGGAGCCTCGCCTTGTGCCTGAGCTTATGGTGATAATCAAGAGCAAATCGGTGTGCCTCGTCCCTGATTCGTTGGAGAAGATGAAGTCCCCTTGAATTCCGGGCAAATCGCACCGGGTTTTTCCTCCCCGGAATAAAGAAGCGATCCTCCCCTTTTCCCGCTTGGCCAGGGCGTGCCTTGGCGATACCCACAGCATCGATCCCTTTCAGCCCCATCTGGTTCAAAACATCCAGCGCAACGTTTAGCTGCCCCTTGCCTCCATCCAGGATCATGAGATCCGGTAAGGGCGGTCTTTCGGGCTTGTGGGTTAACCGACGGACCAGCACTTCGCGCATCATTCCGAAGTCGTCCATCCCCTCTACGGATTTGATCCTGTAGTGCCGATATTCTTTTGGAGCAGGTTTTCCATCCTGAAGTACGGCCATGGATCCAACGGCCAATCCTCCCATGAGATTGGAAATGTCGAAACATTCCAGCCTCTCAGGGCGACGCTGCAGTTGTAGTTTATGCCGCAGTTCCTCCAGAGCTTCAGAGGTGATTTCCTCCTGGTTTTCCCGCAACCGGAACACTTCCTTAGCATTTTTGGCCGCCATTTCTAATAGCTTCTTTTTATCTCCCTGACGGGGGGTGCGCAGAACCACTCTCTTGCCGCGCCACTCGCTGAGAAGCTCCTGCAGTGCCTCTCCTTCCTCGAGGGGCAAAGGGAGCAACACCTCCGGAGGGATGAAGAGATCAGCCCCATAATACTGCCTCAATAGGGAGGATAAGAGTTCTTCGTCCTCCTGGGCAACGCCTTGGAAGTCAAAACTTCGGCTGTCTATAAGTTTGCCTCCCCGTATACACAGGAGAACCACTACCACGAAATAGCCCTCCCGGTGCAAAGCGAAAATGTCCATGTCCTCCAACTTGTGAGAGACCACCTTCTGCTTTTCCACGGTACGGCGCACAGCATTAATTCGATCCCTCAGAAAAGCAGCCTCTTCGAAGCGCATGGCCTCAGCCTCCCGGCGCATCCGAGTCTCAAGCTCATCCAATAGCTCTCCAGTGTGTCCCTCGAGGAACATGAGAGCCTGATTAACAACTGCAGCATATTCTTCCTGAGTGATCTTACCGATACAAGGGCTTGTACACCGCCGTATCTGGCAGTAAATGCATGGACGGCGCCTATTTTTAAACATCTTGTCTCCGCACAGGCGCAGGGGGAACAGCTTATGAATAAGCCGATGGGTTTCCCGTGCCGCTGCGGCGGATGAATATGGCCCAAAGTAGCGAGCTCCATCCTTTTTGACCTTGCGAACAAAGCTTAATCGTGGAAAGGGATGATTTGTGTCAAGCCGCAGGCTGAAGTAAGTTTTGTCGTCCCGGAGCATCACATTATAGCGGGGCCGATACTTCTTTATTAAAGTGTTTTCCAGGATCAGGGCTTCCTTCTCCGTGTCCGTTACAATAAAATCGATCTCCTGCACCCTGGGGATCAAGAAACGGACCATATAGCGTGAATCCCCAGGGACAGAGAAGTAGGAACCCACCCGTGCGCGTAAATTCTTTGCTTTACCCACATAGATGATATTTCCCTGGCGGTTTTTCATGAGGTAGACACCCGGCAGCCGAGGCATCTCCCTACATTTTTCGTTTACATCCATTCATTCCCTCCTTGCAGCAATCGGGAATTGCGTTTGGAGAGATCGACATTAGTAAAATGGAGCAATTCAGAATATAATCTAAGTCACTAGATAATATAGCATTTATTGGGATGATGAGGCAAGAATACTCAAGAAAATCTTTGGTGGGAATCTTTTGAGAAAGGGAAAGGAGATTGACATCCTGAACCAATAAGTGCGAGGGTTGATTTTAGGGTATGTTATAGCTTGAGAAAGATTTGTGATTGTGATATACACAATTTTCAAAATTGACATTTGAGACCAGGACTGGGGAGAGTCGAAATTCCATCTCCCATTTGATAAACAGCAAAGGCCGGCAGGGGATGTTTTCATGGGAGGCTGTTACTCATGATGCGAAAGTTATTTGGAACAGACGGTGTGCGAGGGGTGGCCAATGTTTACCCGATGACATCCGAAATGGCTTTGGCCCTTGGCCGCGGCATGGCTTACATCTTGAGAAACAAGCGTGGAAGGGAGAAGATTGTCATCGGCAAGGATACACGGCTTTCGGGTTATATGATCGAGACGGCCATGGCCTCAGGCATCTGCTCCATGGGTGCTGATGTTTTGCTGGTAGGCCCCATGCCCACTCCGGGCATAGCTTTCATCACTCAGAGTATGCGTGCAGATGCGGGAGTGGTAATCTCTGCTTCCCACAACCCTTTTCAGGATAACGGCATCAAGCTTTTCTCCGGAGATGGGTTCAAGTTGCCAGATGAAACAGAAGCCGAGATCGAACAGCTGGTTACTTCCAATCACATCGATTCCATGAGGCCCACTGCCAGTGCAATTGGCAAGGCTTTTCGCATAGACGACGCTATAGGCCGCTATGTTGTGTACCTTAAGAACACCTTTCCCAAGGACCTTGACCTTGAGGGAATCAGGCTGGTAGTTGATTGTGCCCAGGGCGCCGCCTATCGTTCTGCACCGGCCGTCTTTGAGGAACTGGGTGCAGAGGTCTTGAGCTTGGGAGTGAAACCCAACGGACAGAATATCAACCTGAACTGTGGATCATTGCACCCTGAGGTTGTTTCCAGGGCTGTGAGGAAGTACAGGGCTCACATGGGAGTGGCGCTCGATGGCGATGGTGACCGTGCCATATTTGCAGACGAAAAAGGAAACGTCGTGGATGGCGACCACATCATGGCCATATGTGCCGCTGACATGAAAGCCCGGGGTAGACTGGCTAAAGACACGCTGGTGGTGACCGTAATGAGCAACTTGGGTCTGGTTATTGCCATGCGGCAACGAGGCATTTCTGTGGTCAGGACCGCGGTTGGGGACCGTTACGTGGTGGAGGAAATGGTGCGCAAAGGGTACAACCTTGGCGGAGAGCAATCCGGGCACCTTATCTTTTTGGACCACAGCACCACCGGAGACGGAACTCTGGCCGCACTTCAAATTCTGGCCATCATGCAGCGGTCAGGAAAGCCTCTATCGGAGATGGCCAGGATCTTTACGCCGCTACCCCAGGTGCTGCGTAATGTGAGTGTTAATCGGAAAGAAGAGCTTTCTCAGTTTCCTTCGGTAATACAGGTAATTCATTACGCGGAAAGCAAGCTGGGAGATCGTGGACGAGTTTTAGTTCGGTTCTCCGGGACTGAATCGACGGCCAGAGTGATGGTTGAGGGAGAGGACGAGTCTGCCATTACAGCCATGGCCGATGAAATCTCGTGCGAAATTGCACGAGTCCTGGGATAAGGGGGAAACATGCCTCGACTTTCTGTCAATGTTGATCATGTAGCCACCCTGCGTCAAGCCCGCTTGGCACAGGAGCCCGACCCTGTGGCTGCAGCGGTGCTTGCTGAACTTGGAGGTGCGCAGGGGATTACAATTCACCTCCGAGAGGATCGCCGGCACATCCAAGAGCGCGACCTTGAAATCCTTCGGCGGACGGTTAAAACACGCCTGACTCTTGAGATGGCCGCTGTGGAGGAGATTATCACCATTGCTTTGCGGATTCTACCCGATATGGTCACCCTGGTGCCCGAAAAGCGGCACGAGCTGACCACTGAGGGAGGACTTGACGTGATGGCCCATGAAGATGATCTGAAAAGGGTAATAGCGCGCCTACATGAGGGTGGTATTCCGGTCAGCCTTTTTGTCGATCCCATGCCCCAGCAGATCGAGGCTGCCGCGAAGGTGGGCGCCGACACCATCGAGATTCATACGGGCCTTTACTCCGATGCCGCCAGCGAGTCGCAGAAAGATACGGAATTCCGCAAAGTAGTCGCTATGTCTACACTGGGAGGACGAATGGGTCTCGGCGTACATGCCGGACACGGCCTGGATTACCGGAATGTAGCGCGGGTGGCGGCACTGCCCGAAATTTCAGAAATCAGCATCGGTCACAGCATTGTTGCCCATGCGGTGCTTGTGGGTTTTGAGCGGGCCGTTCGTGAGATGGTGGATATATTCCACCTCTGCCAGACCAGCTGAAGCTGTAAGAGAAATGATTCACGGTTTGGGGATTGACATAGTGGAGGTTCAGCGGGTTGCAACCATGCTGGATCGCTGGCGTAACCATTTTATCGGGCGGGTCTTCACCGCGGACGAGATCGCATACTGCGAGGGCATGGTAAATCGAGCCCAGCATTATGCCTGCCGCTTGGCCGCCAAGGAGGCATTCTTTAAAGCACTGGGCGTTCCCCGCGCCTCAGGTATTGCCTGGAAGGATATAGGAGTGTTTTCACCCCAAGGGCAACGTCCCTATTTGATTCTCCAGGGAAAGGCCCGCGATTGGATGGAGAGGATGGGAGTGGAGGCCGTCCATCTCAGCTTAACCCATACCCCAATGGTGGGGAGTGCGGTGGTTATATTGGAGAGGTTTGATGCTAGTGAGCACTGCTGAAACCATGCGCGACCTTGATCGGCGTGCCATCGAGGAGATTGGCATTCCCGGCATCGTACTTATGGAAAATGCAGGGAGGGGATGTGCAGAGGCCATCCATAGGCATTATGGGCCGTTCACACGAAAGCTACTCGTCATTCTTGCGGGAAGAGGGAACAACGGCGGAGACGGGCTGGTGATCGCCCGCTACTTCCATCAGTGGGGTTTTCCCGTCAAGGCATATCTTCTGAGTGAGATCGAAAAGGTCAGAGGGGAAGCGCGAACCAATCTGAACATTTGCCTCAACGCCAAGGTACCACTGGATGTTGTTCCTGACTGGGAGGCGTTTTGCTCCCGGATGGCGGATATAACATCGGCTCATCTTTTTGTGGACGCCATGCTGGGAACAGGCCTGGCTTCGGAAGTTAGAGGATTTTACCGACAGGTGATCGAATTCCTGAACCAGCGCTCTGTTCCCCTAGTAGCAGTGGATATGCCCTCCGGAGTGGATGCCTCCACCGGCCGAATCCTGGGGGCGGCGATGCGCGCGGACATGACGCTGACAATGGCACTTCCCAAGGCAGGACTTCTCATTTACCCAGGCGCCGAGTTGGCCGGCCATGTTGAGGTAGTGGACATCGGTTTTCCGCCAGCACTCGCAAGCGGGGAAGCACCTTCTATTCAGTTGCTTGAGGGGACAGAGTTGGTGCGCCTGATTCACCCAAGGCCGGAAGATTCTCATAAGGGAGATTATGGCCATCTGGCCGTGATCGCCGGTTCGCCGGGCAAGACAGGCGCTGCCGCATTAGCATGCATGGGTGCCCTGCGAATGGGAACAGGGCTGGTAACCCTCGGTATCCCACAAAGCTTGAATCCTATCATGGAGGTTAAACTCACTGAGGTAATGACCGAGCTGCTTCCTGAAACAGAGCAGGCGACCTTATCCACAGCTTCCCTTGAGGCTATTCTGCGCTTCCTGGAAGGGAAGGATGCCCTGGCATTGGGCCCGGGCCTGTCCCGGCATCCAGAGACGGCCGAAGTTACACGAAAACTAATCAGGCAATGCTCCATTCCCTGTGTGGTGGACGCGGATGGAGTTAATGCGATTTCAGGGCGGCTGGAGACGCTTGCGGAACGTTCCGGTGGCCCACTGGCCTTGACCCCGCATCCCGGAGAGATGGCAAGGTTGCTGGGATGTTCCACCGCTGAAGTCCAGCGGGATCGGTTGGCTATAGCGCGGAGATTTGCTCGAGAATACAAGGTACACCTGGTTCTCAAAGGGGCAAGAACTCTGGTGGCAAGGCCCGATGGATCAGTAAGCATCAACCCAACAGGCAACCCCGGTATGGCTTCCGGCGGGATGGGCGATGTGCTGACGGGAATGATAGGGGGGCTTCTGGCCCAGGGCATGCCAATGGGGGACGCTCTGGATCTTGGAGTATACCTGCATGGTTTGACGGGGGACCGAGTGGCAGAGGAAAAAGGATCCGTGGGAATAATCGCTGGAGACCTCCTTTGCCACCTCCCAGGGATTATTCGGGAGTTATCGGGGAAGACGGACATGGGTAGGCCGGTTTCATGGAAAAGTCCCGGATGATGGTCAGCACCCGAAGCCCTGAAGAGACCCTTTGGCTGGCCGTGGAACTGGGTAAACGCTGTGGACCGGGCGATGTGATCGCCCTGACGGGAGAACTGGGAAGCGGCAAGACCCTGTTCGCAAAAGGTTTAGCCCAGGGGCTTGATGTGCCTTCGGATGAACCGGTTGTGAGTCCTTCTTTCACACTGCTTAACGAGTACTCAGGCCGGTGTCCCGTATACCATTTTGATTTTTATCGCCTCGATGGCATCCAGGATATGGAAAACCTAGGGATTGAAGAATACATCGGGGGGGAAGGGGTGGTGATGGTGGAATGGGCCGAGAGGATCCCGGAAGCCCTGCACTCTGAGCGGCTGGAGATCCACTTAGAATATGCGGGAGAACATGAAAGAACCATCACCATCTCCGGAAGCGGACCCCGATACACGGAACTTGTTCAGGCTCTGAAGAGATAAAAGGGATGTAATTTGCGCCATTGACGTCGGCGGCTAGGCGGCAGCAGGTGATGCTTTCCCGCGTTTTGCTGAATGAGGTCATAGATGTGAAAGCATGGTGCTCAACAAATGAGAACAAATAAAAGGGCGTTTTCTCTACGATGTTTGTTGACGTTTGCGTGTGCACTGGTGGCGATGATTGTCAGCGCCAGCGGCCTTGCTCGGCCAGCCGCGTATTATGTCGACCCCGCCGGGGATAACGCAAATTCCGGCACACTGGAGAGTCCATGGGCCACACCCGGTTACGGCTCCCGCCAACTGCGGCCTGGGGATACCCTCATTATCCGGGAAGGAAGATACGTTCTCAAAGAGTTCGATGCGGATATCCTCACTCCAGCCTCGGGGACCCCGGATCTTTGGGTGGTGATACGGGGCGAAGCGGGTACCCGCCCGGTGCTCGCGGGCAGGGACAACCTTGCGGCGGCCATCGACCTCAGCGGGGCCAGCTACGTCAGGATCGAAAACCTGGAGATTACCCACGACGACACAGTTTCCGGGCAGAGCACATGGTTTCGCGATGGCCTTGTCATCGTGGACCGGCCGGCCGCCCATATCGTCCTGAAATCCATGTATATCCACCACCTGGACGAGTTCGGCATCAATATCCAGGACGTGGATGACCTGAAGATCGAGGACTGCCGCATTCTTTACTGCGGCTTCGGGGCTGTGGGAGGACCGGCCGGAGAGCACGGCGGGGTGCGGAACCTGGTCATATCAGGCAGCGAGCTCTCCTGGAGCGGCCACTACTATCAGGGAGGCGATGGCTCCGACCGGCCCTACGACCGCCCGGATGGCTTTGGACTCGAGGCCTCGTCGGGGCCAATAGAGATCGTGAATACGCGGGCTGAGCATAATTATGGAGATGGGCTGGATTCCAAGGCGGAGAACACATATATCCGTAACTGTGTCGTGGCCCACAACACCTGTGACGGCATAAAGATCTGGGGGGATGGAAGCCGGGTGGAGAACAGCCTCATATACGGGCGAGGGGACGGCGACAGCACTCGCTCACCCTGGGCCTCACTTGTCATAGACCAGGTGGAGAAGTCTGGCGCCGGGTTCGAGATCGTCAACTGCACCATACATGATCCGCTGGAGGGCTATCCTGCTTATTTCGGCTACGACCAGAGCGTGCCTATTACCCTGCTTTTGCGCAACACCATTCTTGTGGGCAATGAAGCCCCCCTCTTTGTGGGAGCGATGGTCTCCTTGACTCTTGACCACTCCATTGTCTATATCCCTTTGGGAGATACTCAGATTACTACTTCCTCGGGGGATTACACCTCGGCAGAGATCGAAGCCGGCTCGCTGGGAGCCGGCAACCTCTCCCGCGACCCCTTGTTTGTTCAGTCCACGTGGACAGGAACGGGTGATTATCGTCTGAGATCAAGCAGCCATGCCATCGACGCCGGGACGGCAACCGGGGCTCCGGCTTTGGATCTGGGGCATCGCACCCGCCCCCAGGGCACGGGTTACGACATGGGGGCTTATGAGTTTCACTCTGTTCCCGCGGGTCTCTTCTCGTGCGAGGCCCGAGAAATCTGCGTCGAGCTTCTAAACCAGCCCTCGCAGGTCCGGGGCGGCGAGCGCTTTCAATCATCGCTCCATCTCGCTGTGGATGCCCCACAATCTTACCGCCGCGCCAGTCTCTACATTGCCGTTAGCTCGCCCGCTGGCGAATTGTTCTTCCTTTCGGAAGACGCGCGGCAGCCTGTTATCCGGGATGCCGCGCCTTTCCAAACATTATTCCTGGATGAGGCGGAAATCGTAACACCAGTACTGGATTTCGATGTGCCTCAAGGAGCAGTTGGAGAATATACCCTGTTTGCCGTGCTGAGCGAGACCGGGGAGACGCTGGCCGTTGATCGACTGTTGTCCAACCTGGCCATGGCGGTGGTCTATTTTGTGCCGCCGTGATGTGAAAGGATGGATCATGCGGCCGGGTGTGGTTTGGTCACTGATTCGTCTTGGAAAAGAGAACATTTCTGAAAGCCCCACAATTTCGGGCGGAAAGGGAGGTTGTTTTATATATGGCATTGATCGTGCAGAAATATGGTGGAACATCAGTTGCCGGAGTTGAGCGGATCCGCAATGTTGCCCGAAAAGTTGGCACCATGAGAGACAAGGGAAATGATATGGTGGTTGTCTTATCCGCCATGGCCGGAGAGACGGATCGATTGTTGAATTTGGCTCACCAGATTGCCTTTAACCCCAGCGTACGAGAGGTGGACGTGCTGGTGGCTACCGGCGAGCAGGTTTCAGTCTCCCTTCTCGCCATTGCACTTCAGTCCATGGGCTATCGGGCCCGTTCCTATTTGGGTCATCAGGTTAAGATTCTCACAGACAAGTCCTTCACAAAAGCCCGCATCAAGGAGATCGATAAAGAAAAGATCCTTGAGGATCTGAAAAAGGGATATGCAGTTATAGTGGCGGGATTCCAGGGTGTTGACAAGGAAAACAACATCACCACACTGGGCCGGGGGGGCTCGGACACAAGTGCAGTGGCCATTGCTGCTGCACTTCAAGCAGATATATGTGAAATCTATACCGATGTGGATGGCATTTATACCACAGATCCAGCCATTTGTTCCAATGCTCGCAAGCTTGATAAAATCTCCTATGATGAAATGCTGGAGATGTCCAGCCTTGGAGCTAAGGTGTTGCAGATCCGGTCGGTAGGGCTTGCGAAAAGGTTTAATGTCCCCCTTTGCGTTAAATCTACTTTCACCGAAGGCACAGGCACCATGGTTACCCAGGAGGATATGATTATGGAGAAAGCATTGTTAGCGGGTGTAACCTGCGATACGAAAGAGGCAAAAATTACCATCAAATCGGTCCCGGATGTGCCGGGAGTGGCTGCCAAGATTTTTGAGCCCCTATCCGATGCAAACATCGTGGTGGACATGATCATCCAGAACGAATCAGTAGATGGCAAGGCGGATGTAACTTTCACCATCCCAAAGTCGGATTACAAGAAGGCCATGGAGATCGTCCGCAGGGTAGGGCGGGAAATGGATGCATTCGAAATCCAGGGCGATGAAAATATTGCCAAGGTTTCTATCGTGGGAACTGGTATGCGTGATCATCCGGGGGTAGCCGCGAAGATGTTCTCTACTCTGGGGAAAGAAGGAATCAATATCATGATGATAAGCACATCCGAGATCAAGATATCCTGTGTCATCGAGGACAAATACACCGAGCTGGCCGTCCGTGTTCTTCATGATGTTTTCGGGCTGGCCGAGCCGTCCGGCCAGGGAAGAACTCCTTGAGTCGCCGGATGAATTGAAAGTATGATACAGGATATCCTCCATTTAACCTGTAAAATGAATATTTATTGATTTTTTAATGCAAAATCTGGATTTCACAAAACGGCTTCCCCCTCAAATGCGAGTGGAGCACCTCGTATTAACACTGGCCATTGTCCTGGTAGGATATGGAGTTTGCGGGTTGACGGCGGTTAATAGTGAACCTGGAGTGATTAGACAATCTCCACGGGAATGGAGTGGTATGCCGCCGGGCAAAAAGACCAGGGTGGTCAGGTTGGAAGGTGATCTGGAGTACCCCGGAATTTATATTCTAGAATCCGGCGATTCAATAGGTGAAGCGCTCCATGAGGCCGGGGTGCGCGGACCGATTCACCCTTCGCTGCCCAAGCGGATTGACTCGGGAAAAGTTCTCGTACTGCGGACTCGGAATGGAGAGGCACAGGTAGTCAGTATAAAGAATATGCCACCTTTGGAGAGACTCATCCTGGGGATTCCACTGGATCTCAACACCATCGAAGCAGAAACACTAACCCATTTGCCAGGCATAGGGCCTTTTCTGGCTGAAAGGATTGTAACGGAAAGGAATCGAAGAGGTGGGTTCCGGACCCTGCTGGAACTCGAATCGGTTCCCGGGATCGGCCCCGGCATCCGGAAAAAAGTGGAAAGATATTTAGAAGTGGTTCCACCTTTCTCTTGTAATCAAAAGCACCAGAAAAATTAATTTTTAGATTGCCAATCATCAAGGTTCACTTTTGAGATCGAACATACACCCCGCTTCTTCCACCCTCTTTTCTCTCCAACCTGATGTTTTCGATTACCATTGCCCGATCGATGGCCTTGCACATATCGTAGATTGTCAGAGCGGCCACGGCGACCGCCATGAGGGCTTCCATCTCTACGCCTGTTCTCTCCTGGTTTTTTACCGTTGCTTCAATCTCGATCCGAGAGGTTTTCTCCTCTGGGAAAAATTCCACCGAAACAAAGGAGATTGGCACGGGATGACAGAGGGGGATCAGGTCCGCCGTCTTTTTTGCTGCCATAATACCCGCCACTCTTGCCACAGCCAGTACATCTCCCTTGGCAGTGCTCCCCTTGACGATCTGTTTAAATGTGTCTGGCCTCATGCTCACAGATCCACGCGCTAGCGCAATTCTGTGAGTTTTATCTTTATAACCCACATCGACCATCTTTGCGCGGCCTTTTTCATCTAAATGGCTTAATGGAGCGACCATGATCGGCTCCTTATTTACAAAATTCGAAATTAACTTTTTATTATGTGGCTAATTCATTTGGGGAATCAGAGGAATAACCAGTTGTGGCTCAAAGCTCTTCTTGGTACTGAAGGGTGTAATAATTTTCCTTCCCAGAACCAGTCCCCCTTGGGTTCCAATACTGGAGGTAATCTTGCCAGGTTTTGGGGGGAGTCTGCAGTAAGATAATATCGCTCCAGCTAAAAGTATGCATGGGTTTATATGGCTTTCGGATCAATCTCATGCCCGACTGAGTCAGTGTGCGCCTACCTTTTTTCCGATTGCACGAGATGCAACATGTCACGATATTTTCCCAGCATTTTTGGCCTCCCATCCATTGAGGGACAACATGATCAAGAGATAGCTCGCTCTCGGGATAATGACGCCCGCAATACTGGCAGCGGAATCTGTCTCGAATAAAAACATTGATACGAGAAAATTTAACAACCGGGCGCCGATGAAAGAAAAATCTTATAAGGCGGACAACGGAGGGCAGCCGCAATGTCAAGTTTACGCTTCGGATCTCCCGGTCATATTCTTCGAGAACCTCAACCTTGCCCAAAATAAGCAAAGTAACGGCTTTTTGCCAGGATATGATTCGCAGAGGCTCATATGTGGTTTTGAGTAAAAGCGCTTTCTCCATGGCTCGCGATAAATATTTCAATTTGGCCTACTATACACTAAAACCCCGGACGCTTCAAATAAAAAATTGCAATCAAGAGAAACGATTGATTTAATCAAAGCCCAAAATGTTTTCACCCGTACTTTTCCATTAATTTTTTTCTCTTTTATACAACGCGTGCGCAATACTGCAATACTGCTGGCCGTGGACAGGATGGTGAATCCCTTCACGGCTGTGAGTGCTATGTTGATCAGCAGTCTCACCGTTGTAATAATTTTTTGCCATATCTCTAAAATGAGACCCGCTTCTACCATGACAGTGGTTTTTGCCTGAAGATTGTGCAAATGAAAATGAACATGGGGGCTGAAAAATGACACCCACTTTTCACCAGCAAATCGTGGTGGAATTTCTACCATTGAGTTGATTGTGTTGAAAATTATAAATTGTTGGGAACTCAGAAAGAGCATTCTTGTTTCGCATCTGGGAAAAGACAAATAATGGCGCCCACCTTGTCAGAATAAAGATTATTAGTTTTCATGAAGTTCCAGATGAAAATACCCTAAGATCATCTCCGCCGCCACATACTTGGGATCTCACTGGATCAAGGTGATATTATAAAGATGGAATTACAATGCAGCATCAAGAAGAAAAAGCACGATGTGAAAACGAGAAAATCATTTTCCAAATACACTTTTGATTCAAGCAGAGGGTGTCTGGGCTTGACAACATAATCAATATCTTTTAGCCTCTTGTTAAAGTAAAATTTTTTATTTTGGAAATTCAGAATGAGTTAAAGTGTTTTGCACTGAGTTGGACTCGATTTTAATTTTAATCGATTCGGTCTATTCAGGAAAAATATTTGTTATCGCAGTTCGAGTAAAAAAATCGACGGTCGGTATTATGATGGAGGTACGATGGATCTGGGGCTCAAGGGAAAAGTTGCTTTGATAGCGGGGGCAAGCGCCGGAATTGGGAAGGCGATTGCCGAGGTTCTGGCGGGGGAGGGGTGTCGTGTTGCAATATGCGCACGTAATAAAGAGCGCCTTAAAAGAACATCCAGGCATCTGCTCAAGGTTACAGGAGTGGAGGTACTGGCTGTATCCGCCGATGTTTCTATTCCCGAGCAGGCCAGGCGTTTTGTGCGGAGATCGGCCCGCCACCTGGGAGGGGTGGATATCCTGGTGAATAATGCCGGCGGCCCCCCCACAGCCGCATTTCTGGAAATAGGGGACGAGGATTGGTTGGCTGGAGTTCGTCTGAATTTGTTGAGCAGCATTACCATGACAAAGGAGGCCATTCCATACATGCAAAAGAAGCGGTGGGGAAGGATAATCAACATTGCTTCGGTAGCTGTCAAACAGCCTATCGAGGGACTAATCATTTCCAACACCGTTCGGACCGGATTGCTGGGACTGGCAAAAAGCATATCCAACGAGTTCGCCCGCGATAACATTCTGATCAACACGGTTTGTCCCGGCTATATACTGACCGACCGGGTAGGTGATCTGGCGGAAAAAGCGGCGATGGATAGGTGTATTGAGCCAAGGGAAGTAATCCAGGAATGGTCCCAGCAGATTCCCATGGGAAGGTTGGGGAGGCCGGAGGAGATCGCGGCTCTGGTGGCATTTCTGGCCTCGGAAAGGGCCTCCTACATAACGGGAGTTACCATCCAGGTGGACGGAGGCTTTTACCGCGGGCTCTGAAAATTCCGCCGATCTCTTATTGAACCATGGGCGTTGAAAGGGAAGGGGACAGCCCAGTTAATTAATACCCTAAACCATCAGCTATGCTGATGGTCCAAGCTTTGCTTTGCAGGTAGGTGAGTTATTTTCTTAGCTCCCCCGAACGAATACCCCTCAAGATGTGGGTGGGTGTCCCCAGACATTGTGAATGAAAGAAGACAAAGATATTAGCTGGTAATGTACAAGTCCGTCATATCCATTTCGTTGTGTCAATCCCCCAAAAGCACTCTGTATGAGGGATCAACTCGAAATGTGACAGAGGGATTGACCCTTTTAGGGTCATCCACAAGCTACCCCTTTTAGGGGTGGTAGTTGACTCCCAGTGTATTGGCTGGAAAGAGGTTTCCTTTCAGGATATTAAAAATCGGCTGTGGAACCGGTAATGATGAAAAGGAAAGTAGTCACCGCCTTCATCGAGCACGGCGGCAAGGTGCTCCTCCTGCGGCGCAGCCACAGAGTGCGCACATATCAGGGGCGCTGGGCTGGGGTTAGCGGCTCTGTGGAAAAATCCCCGGATGAGCAAGTCATGCAAGAGATCTACGAGGAGACTGGCCTGGGTCACGGCGATATCAGTCTTGTCCGGCGGGGTGAGCCGCTGGAGGTTGTTGACGAGGGTAAAGATATCACCTGGGTGGTCCATCCCTACCTTTTTCATATCGATGAGCCAGAACTGATCTGCCTGGATTGGGAGCACGTGGAAATGCGATGGATTGATCCAGAAGAGATGGATCAACTGGATACCGTGCCTGGGCTGAAACAGACCCTGGCGCGTGTATGGCAGAGGGGAAAGTGATAATTCCTTCCCAGGCACTGCAGGAGCTCGAGGCCATCAAGGAGGACCGGATTCTGGGCGCCGGAGAGCTGGCCAGAAAGGCCATGGGGGTGCTGGGGCTATTGGCCCGCCACAGCCAGGCGCATAACATGCATGAGTTTTTGGAAGAGTTGGATCACCTGGGGAGACTGCTGGCAGAGGCAAGGCCCAGCATGGCCGCCGTCCAAAGGGCAGTGATTTCCCTGGTTAGGGCTGTGCACGTGGGGTATGCTGAAGTAGGAGATGCGCGCTCCCTGCGCGATTTTACCGCCAGGCTGGCTGATGAGTATCAGCAGCGCTACCGGATGGCTTCAACCGAAGCTGCCGCAAAAGCAGCTCACACACTCAGTAGGTTTGGCTGCGTATTGACACACAGCAGGAGCCAAACCGTTATTGAAGCCCTGATCCGATGGGCTGCACCTGGACGACGGGTGGTGATAACCGAGTCCCGCCCATTGAAAGAAGGGCTCGATACGGCCAGAGTACTCGCCCAGGCCAACCTAGCCGTGATCTTGATCACCGATGCTCAGGCAGGGCTGTTCATTCCCCAGGTGGAAGTTGTTCTGGTGGGAGCGGACAGCGTTCTGCGGGACGGCAGTATAATTAATAAGGTGGGTACTTTGCTGCTTGCACTGGCTGCTCATCGTTTTGGTGTTCCAGTTTACGCGGCCTGCGAAACACTCAAGTTTCGTATATCACCAACAGCGGATGAGCCGGCGCTGGAAGAAAAGGATCCCAGAGAAGTTGTTGCGGAAGAATGTTCCGGTTTCACTGTTCGGAATATCTATTTCGACATCACTCCCCCACATCTGCTCACTGGCATTATTACTGAAGCAGGACTAATGCGCCCGGAAGAGGTGGCACAGAGGATTAGGCAGGAAGAGAATGATTTCTTGCCCTGGATCGAGCGACTTGCAGGTGTGAGAAGCAGGAGAAATTAGGGGTGAGATGCCCGCGCTGGGCAAGACTTTGAACGCGGAATTCCGAAAAGAAACTAATGGAAATGAAAGTTTGAGGATGATGTCAACTAGGCCCTGGAGCACGCCAGAGGGGCCAGTTGAGGATTGATTCTATATTGTAAACCTCGGCAAATGTGCCGATGGCTAACAAAATGATCCATAAGAAAAAAATGCATAATATCAACGTATCTTTATGTTTTTTTAAAAAATGCTTTAATCCTTTCATAATCTTAACAATCTTAACGCAATAATATTTAGGCTAATGAAAGTGTTAGACTGGTTCCACAATAATATAATCAACCCTCTTGTTTTCAGTCAATACCATTGCCGCCCATAAGGTGCTGCTATTCAGATAATATAGATGCACAAACATGGTAGGGTCAACTTGTGCTTCAGGCAGGAAAAGATTTCGATAATAAGATTTACCTTCTGCGGGATAAAAACCATTCTCCCGAAAGGGATTATGCCCTCATACCTCTGGTTACAACTTAATCCCCACCGTCAGGCTGTAATCTTGGAGCAATCAATGACCCTGTGACATCTGGATGCAGCTATTTATATTCTTTTGGAAATGCTTATTGAAAATCCTTGACGATTATTTCTCCTTCTACTCTTTTTATGGGAGAAAAACTGACTGTCATGCCTCAAGAAGAAATGGGCACCGGCGAGCACAGCAATTCTGACTTTGTGGCTACCCTACCACACCGGGAACAGGTATATCCCAGACTACTGACCATCGGCTTGCACACGTGTCGCGGATTTGAGGCCTCTTTACCGCAATATTCGCATTTAATGGCTCCCGTCGCTTCCACCGGAGTACACAGATGGCCTTGTTCCGGAGCCTCTTTACCACACGTAGCGCATATATATGACATTTTTTCATCCTCCTATTCAAATATTGTAGTGTTTTAATTTGCCAATTCTCCAATGTGGCTGTGAAAAATAAGGTCTGATGAATTAAATACAATCTTAATACCAATATAATTAGCGTTAAGAGATATGTTCCCCCGAGAATACGAAAAAACTGACAGCACCGAACTTTTCAACTATGATTTTTTTTAATTTGCTTGCCGGTAAAAATCAAGGTTAAAGTCAAATTTTATTAAAAAAATCGAGCCAAATTTTTATACTTGAAGTTGAATGTAGTACTTACTTGACATATTAAGCGTAACATAATATACTATGGGGTATGATTAGA
>CAZTAS010000082.1:0-23956 GCA_964611635.1 uncultured Thermodesulfobacteriota bacterium | reverse complement strand
AATCATACCCCATAGTATATTATGTTACGCTTAATATGTCAAGTAAGTACTAGTTTCAAAAGTGATTGTGTAACAGTTAAAGAGTCATTCTGAGAAAGCGCGATTTTCGGCTCCCCTTCACGTCTTTCATTCAATCTCAACTTTTGGATAAAATTTAAGATTGACATCTTGTTTTGATGTTAACATAAGTGAATCAATTGTCAAGGAAATAATACCCTTTAGAAGCAATAATATCCATTTAAAACCCAAAACTGCAAAATAGCATTTGGCTTTTCAAGAAAAAAACAGGCCATCTACCCTCTTTTATTGGATGGCTTTTTTTGTACCCACATGCCACAAAATAGTCCAAAAGCAAAGGTTCAAAAGTAGGCCAGGGTTCATACAAAGCACACCAGTGGCCCCAGTCCATCTGGCATTGCTGGCCCTGGGCAGATTCAAAGCTGATGAAGGGCAGCTTCTTTCTTGATGGAGCGCGAACGCGTCTCAAGTGATCCCTGAGGATGGTGATTCCAGTGTCGAATCCCAGCTCACAGAGGCGCTGGCGGATGACCATCGCAGAAGCCCTTGGATCCATCTATGGCATGAGGCAGCAAGTGCCTGGTTTAACAAAAGAAAAAGGTTCTGAAGCGTCCATTTTTGCAAGAATGCCTCTCTTTCCGTCCTGCAGTTTTTGCAACAGGCGATTCCGCTGGCAATACTCTGGATGCCTGGCCCGACAGGTGCGCCAGTAATGGGGATGACGCTCTTGCCACTCTTTCTGGCATGCTTTCTGGTTGGCCTGGTAATCAGGATCATTGGCCATTTTTTGGCGTTGCCAGGGGGTTTTCCTGGCACGCTTGCAGGGCTTTTGGCCGCAGAAGCGCTGGTTCTTGACCCGGGGATCAGGGCGAAAAAGACGCCGGCAATGGGCACATCAGATCTTGAGGCTCATGGCTTCCCTCCCAGGAAAAACCATAAACCTCTCCGAGCCGTCCCTGAATGGAAGAATAAGAACCATAACCAAAGAAAACGAGTAAGAAAAAGAAATTTATGCGGAAAAAATATGAAAGTAAATCCAGATGGCTTACTTAATACCGGTGATGCCGGTGTACTTTCTCACCTGTAAAAATGGCTCGCTTTTCCAGCGTTGGTAATAACACCCCACTTTTACATTGATGAGAGATGGGCGCTAATGTATGATTAACAACATGATTTTGAAAGTATAAGGGGGCAAGATAACATTCGTAAAAATTCCCGACAAGATGAAGATCGTTTATTCCATTCATAAAGACAGATGCTTGACAACTGCCTTGCTTGAATGTTCTCTTTGGTGCAGTCATTCTTCTCACCCCCATTTTGTTAATCTAAACTTCACCAAATTTTTAAAGCAAATACCAATACAGTTCCAAGGCTCTTCACAATGGTCGCATTCATGCATTTCTGCATCTTAAATGCCATAATGCGAACAAGCCGAGAAGCTTTTTTCAGTTTCCCGACTAACTGAAGTGATACCAATGGAACGGAAATTATTTTTTCATGAGCAATTTTTATGGTTGCACTGTCAATAAATTTTTAGAGGCTTTGAGGCAACCCGCAAAGTTCTTGACCCGAGAACAGCGAAGCGTCGAGAAGGGGAAAAATTTACGAAGCTGTGCAACGAACCCATGAAAGAAAAAAAATAATTGGAGGGGAATTGGAATAGCAGAAGTTCAAGAGCCTTTCGTAAGACTTCACGATAAGACGATGCAAAAAATGTTAATAATTCAGTTGGCTCCAATGTTAAAAAATGCTATTATGGTGCCTGAAAAATCAAGCGCTTCGACTGGCCGGTGTTTCGGGAGGGCCCTTCTGGCTACCTGATACCCACAGAAAATGGGCGAAATGCGCCCAAATGGGGCAGAAACCGCCGATCGAAGATAATCAATCCCTTGTTGAAAAGTTGCGATAGAGAAAATACTGGTGGACATCCCGGAAGCCCTTTCCTTCAACGGTATCTTATGAATATTACAGGATAGTATAGATAAATCAATTTTTATATTTAAAAAAGCAAGTAACCATTATTGTTATGAGCCTTTTTTCTTTTTCATGTATACATTGGAGGTGTCTAATGAAATTATCATTCAAATTGATTATCCTTATTGGTCTCATTACCCCACTATTAATGTTATTACCAAGATCCTCTCTTGGAGGGACTTTGCAGGCTAAATGCCCAGATGTTTTAGATAAAGGACACCTGAATGTTTTATCTATTAATTTATTGTTTTCTGAAACTACTAATCGTAATGTAAGATTGGAGAGAATCGCCAATTATATGGAGGCGGCAGAAGAAGCGGGAGAAGCAGTTGATATTATCTTATTACAAGAAGTCGTTGGAGGTTCTTTGTCTGGAACGATTAATAGTGCCATTGATTTGAAGCAGTTGCTTGCAGAGAGAGGTCTAAATTACAATCTGCGTTATCGTTTAGCAAATGGTTTGCCTGGAATACTTTCGGTAGCAAATGCCATTTTGAGTCGTTGTAAAATCGTTTTAACACTTGCTAGAACTCTGCCATCTGTCACAGAGGAGCCTTTCCAGGATTTTGAAATACTATTGAGTCGCAAAATAATGATGAGCAGAATAAAGATCCCTAATTATGGAAAAATAAATGTCTACAATACTCACTTATGCGCCTTCTGTGACCCAGCAGAACGTTTAGAGCAAACTTTTGTAATGTTGGATTTTGTTAATGATATTGAAAATCTTTTCTGGGGGGAGAACCCGATTATTCTTGGCGGTGATTTTAACGTTTCAGATATGCTAATTGCATTAGACGAAGCACCCGAATATGATCTGATCATTGCCTCTGGATTTATTGATAGCTTTGCAACAGCAAATAATTGTACCGTTTGCTGCGACGAAATTACAGGCCAAGGTTGCACTTTCGGAGTCCCTGGGAATCCTTTTGCGATAAACCCGTTTACTCAAGAACCCGGAGTTCCCGTGAGAATTGATTACATCTTTGGACGAGGATTTTCAGAAGATGACGTAATAACAAGTGCGGTAATCTTTAATATCCCCCCAAATTTTGTTTCGGATCATTCGGCTGTTCTGACTGTATTTGAGCTGAATTAGCATTCAAATCGCCTCTAGATCAAAGATAAGAGTGATTTGGGTGCACGGGGTAATCGGAGCAGCTTATGTACTTGCTGAAGTCCGCAGTGACAAGTTTTACCAAAAGGCGTAGATTTCATCCCGTAATTTTCAAGAAATCGAAAACAATCTTTTACAACTCTTCTTGAATTAGCTTTGATTGAGGAGCAAGAAAATATGACATAATGCGATAGCGTCGAGAAGCTCTTTTAAGCTTCCCGACTAACTGAAGTGATACCAATGGAACGGAAATTATTTTTTTCATGGGCAAAATGTTTTATTTTGGTTGCACAATCGATAAATTTTAAGAAACTTTGAGGCAACCCACAAAGTTCTCGACCCGAGAGCAGCATAGCGTCGTCAAGGGGAAAAATTTATGAAGCTGTGCAACGAACCCATGAAAAGAAAAAAAATAATTGAAGTGGAATGGAACGATCAGAGTTGAGGGGATGAAAAAGGGGTTGACTTAGCGCATATTGGGATATATCATGGCTTTTCGAATCTAGCTGGGCTTTCCGTCCGGTTCGTCGCACTCAGAAGACGGGATCTCATGACAACAAGGTTTCTGACGCTCAACATCAGGAATGGCGGGCTGCAAAGGATGCCCGCGATACTGTCCGGCCTTCTGGTCCATGAGCCTGATATGATGGTCCTAACCGAGTACCGCAACAACGAGGCAAGCGAGAAGTTTCAAGACGCCCTGTGTACTGAAGGGTTCTCTTTTCAGGCGGTCAGCCATCCCCGGAAAAAGGTCAACTGCATTCTGATCACCGCACGGCTTCCCTTCGAGAGCGTGGCTCTTGAGGAGCTTGCCTTCGATCGGGTGCGGCTTGCCAGTGCTCGATTCCAACGCTTCCACCTTGTCGGCGTCCACATGCCGAATCTCAAAGCAAAGATCCCTCACTGGAAGGCGCTGCTTTACCTGGCTGCCCACTTTTCCGGGCACAGGATGATCGTCATGGGAGACTTCAACACCGGCAGGAACCCGCACGACTCTCAGGGATACAGGTTCCTGTGTGCCAACTATATGGAAGCCCTGGAGCATACTGGCTGGATCGACGCCTGGCGGAGCCGGCATCCTAAGGGAAGGGAATTCTCCTGGTACAGTCACAAAGGGCGCGGATTCAGACTCGATCACGCTTTTCTCTCCCCGCCGTTGACACGCCTGTTGCGATATTCAGGCTATGACCACTCATTCCGCGAGAATGGGATCTCCGACCATTCAGCCCTGATCCTCGATCTAGCAATGTAGCAGGCTCAGCAGTCAGGTAGATTCTTCTGAGTAGTCTGAGGGCGGTGCGACCCGTCGCGCGGATGGGAGTGCGGCAGCAAATGGGAAAATACGATTTGCCGTTATCTTTGATGAGATGTTACTTCCTGAAATTGTCAATACCAAGAAGTTTAAAAGTGGTATATATTAAAAGTCGTAATCGATGAGTGACAATCCTTTGCATGACGGGTAGATAATTTAGTTGGTTAATAGTAGCGTCACCATAAACTATAATGTTAGACCAAATGAAACACGAGACTCTAAAAGGGTCCAATGAAAAAAGACAAATTCAAACATAGTTTCCATTCCTTGTTGGCGATCGTCCCATTTTTCTTGATTATATCCTGCGCAAGTACACCAGACGTAGTCGGAAAGTGGCGAGAAATTGGAAAGACGGCAACTTTAGAATTCTTGAATGATGGCACATTCAAGGCTGTTGATAATCGTAATGGGCCTCGTTATGGAAGCTGGAGAAAGATGTTGGAGATTTAGCCGCGTGGCATGCTGGTTTAGAAAATGAAAGAAAACATCTACCTCTTGCAAATGCTTGAAAACTTGATTACAGGTTTTTATGAATTAGCTATTTTTGGGTTGGTAGCTGTTGGTGTTACAGTTAAACTCTTTGGTTATGAATTGAATTGGGGAAAATATTTTAGAGACAAGGCGATAAGACAAGCAATAATTTTCGGGAGCATCGTCTTTCTCATTCTTTTTCTTTTTTGCTTTACCTCAAGCACCGCTTATTTAAAAAAGTCATTAGCCGTCTCATTCGTTTTAGCATTCGGTGCAGGACTCTCCTTTTGGCGTGGCTATTCACGAGCCAGGAAAGATGAAGAAGCTAGGAGCCTTTCGGAGAACCTCATGCTGAAATTCTTAAATAAATGATTTTATTAAGCTTATTGGTTTTGTTGACTATGGTTATAATTTGTATAATTTCAGGAGGTTACATAACCTTTCCATCGGTATTCCGACAGGCTCCTAGAAAAAAAGATGAACCTGTTGCTCCTTTCTAAAATGATTTGAAAATGCTGGTGATAAGCCGGGTTCTGTGGGGATAGAGGAATTTGCTGGATATCTAGACCACAAGCGGGAGGGCATAAGTTGATTCCTCTCATAGGTATAATGATAGGGGTTTACATTATCGCACGGACGCTCTTCTTGTTCATCCAAGAAAATACGCCACTTGCATTAAAATTCGTAGCGTTCTTTTGCACGGCCTATCTGTTTATCAGCGGCCTCCATTTGCAGGATATACATAGAGAACTTGCTGAAAACTGGAGGAATATTCTTAAGTGAAAAATTTGCTAAGGATGCTTCCAGTATGGAGGTATCATTAGCGGGGCTATTTTTAGCGGGCGTTATGCCGGGAATTCTAGTAGGTTTTGCCCTCTTAATTAATGCTACTCCGGCAGGTAAATTTTAATTATCAAAGTAACATTCTAATCAAGTATTTTGCCATACGATGCCGGATATCTGGCAAAGAAGGCATTTTCATTGAGCGTTGTTTTCTGCGCCATCGTTCTGAAGATCGAAGGGGACAATTTCGATTCTTCCATGATTTTAAAGAACAATCTTTCAGCTGAGAATTGTTTTCTTTTAAATTACCTCGGGGGTCAATCTTTTCTTCCATATGGACTGCTGAAGCCGTTTTTTTTCATGGAGGCGCAGCAGGGTCAGATAGCCAAAAGCCAAAAAAACCAGAAGCACGTGTCGGTGCCAACCGATCCAAGAACGACCTTCATGGTGATCCAAACCCAATTCCTTTTTGAGTTGTTGATATCCTTGTTCTATCCAGATTCGTTCTTGAAAGAGACGAGCGATCTCCAACGTAGGCATATTCTGAGCCATATTGCTGAAGTAGTATCGCAATTCACATTGATCCTTGCTCTGCCTGTGCCGTTCAATGATCAACCACAACTCTTCGTGGATGATTCCTTTTCGGTATCCTTGAGCCGGCCAGACTTGCCGGGACACCGCCTCCACCACCAAGGGCTTCCCTCGACTATCGCGGCGCAATTCCAGATATTCCCAGGCTTCCTCTTCCACCTTCTCGCCAAGCGCGGAGACTTTTATCGGTGGCGGATTCGTCTCTATAAGTTTCGGATGCTTTCTGGGCCTTCCTCGTCCTCGTTTGGTCGGTTGGGGCGCCACAAAGATCGGCGGGTCGACAAAAACTTCAGTGTCCGAATAGACCCCCACAACATACCTTTCATCCCGTTCAGCCAATCCCTTTCGAAAATCAGGCACATTCCCATACCACGCATCGGCCACCACAGCCCTATGGGGAACACCATCTTGCCTAGCAAGGTCAATCTGCTCCAGCGCGATTTGCCACTTCTCAAGGTAGCTCGCCATCTGCGGCATCCGAGTCTTTTTTCGCATCAAAGCGCATTGAGGATCTTCGAGATTGTCCCAAGAGTGGGGAATATACAACTCCATCACATAAGGCCAACACACTTCTTGCCCAACATAACTCAGGCTCACTCCCACCTGACAGTTCGCCACTTTCCCCAGTGCACCACAATACTGTCGGGCCACACAAACACTGTGCCTGCCCTTCTTAGGGAAAGCCGTGTCGTCTACCACCAGAATCCCTTGGGGGTCGCTCGTTTCGGCCAGCATCTGTCGCCGATATTCCTTAAACATCCCTTCGTCATCCCATTTCACCTCTGTCAGCAACCGTTGCATCCCCCTTTCCGAGGCGTGGACCCTCTCCGACATTGGCTCGACCGACTTGCGTTCCCCTTCCATCATGAGCCCGACTACATAGCACTTGGAAAGTTCCTGTCCTTCCGATCGTCGGAAAAACTCGGCATACGGTGCCAGGTAATCGTCAATACTTGGAAAAGTAATCCTGGTTTCCATGAAAAAAAACATAACACATTTTACCTTAGAAAACAAATAATATTTGTCGGAGTAGTACATACTATCACGGTCTCGCTTCCATTAGGCCGGTTCCGCTAATCATTGGATTGAGAGTAAGTTTTTCTTGAATCTGAGCAGCCTAGACATAAGCGAGTCTTAAAGATGGAGAATTGGCGAGGATTCCGAGCGGTTTTAACTCCCCTCGTTCCAGCAGGTCTCACGAGATAAGGCGGATCAATCTGATGGTATGGTCTAGGTAGTTCCGCACGTGGTCCGGCCGGGGGGCCATCAGGAGGTATACTGTCTGGGTCTCGGGGTTGATGGCTAGGTGCTTGAGCAAATCGGGCCGCTCAAGGCGTCCAAGGAAGCTCTTCATTTCTGTTGCTATGCTTGAACTCCGAAAAAGGAGCTCAAAGGTTCTCTTCCCAACATCGATTTTCTCTGAATAGAGCTCCGAGCGATTCTGAATCTTCGGCCCTCTGGTCTTCCCATACCATGGCTCTAATATATGAGCTTCCTCTTTGATCTTCTTTTGAACATGAAACAACATGTAGAGTCGATCAAATCCCGTTATAACCCATGCGATGGGGAAATAAAGCAAGCTCTGCCGGGGTAATAAAGTGCAGGTGGCCTCGACCTTGGCAAACTCCCCTTTGGTCTGATAATCGGCCCTAAACCCGATCTCCCCGCCAATCCAGGTGTAGGTCTGGTCGAGGGGGCGCAGGACGGTCTCCATCTCCTGGCTGAATTCCCGAATCAGATCCAGGTTTTTCCGTCTGCCCCAATAAAAGCCAATCACAATAAGTATCGCTGCGATCGTAAATAGGAGAAAGAGAATACTACTATGTCTGGCCAGAAAATCCTCCAGCATCAAACTATACCCGAGACATTGAGCTTTCTTTTAGTGAAGAAAAACCTCCACTTCCTCAATTCCTTGAAGCTTGCCCACAGCCTCTTTCACCTCTCGCACGATTCGCCGTTGGATGAGCCAGGCGATGGGAACGCAGCCCGGACAACTGGGCATTTTTCGCTGAAAGGCAAGCCTGATTAGAACCCGTTTGCCACCCTCCTGGATATCAATATCGCTTACCAGTTGGTGTTGCAGGATGCTGATCTCCAGCTCGGGATCCTTGACGGCATCAAGCGCCTGCAAAATTTCATCTCGTGTGGGCATTGTAACATCCCTTGATGAAAAGCTTATGAATCCCTGAGCATGGGCATGATAAATTCTGTTATCGATGACGCCAAGGAATCCAGTTCATCCCTTCCGCGCAGATGGCACAGGCGATAGGGAATTTCCAGGATCGCAATGTTGCGGAATTGATCCCGAATAGTTTTCATCACTACCTCCTGGTCCTGGAGGAGTTCTGTCAGTTCCATCGGTGGATTGGCGATCGTCAAGACCTTGTTGAGGATCAGGGCCCGGACCTGGATACCGAACCTGCCCAAGAGCTCGCGGGCCCGGACGGTCTCGAACAATGAAAGCTGGTCCGGGTTCATGACCATTACAACAGCTGTCCGGGATGTTGCTGCAATCAGGTCCTTCATCCTCTGCATTTCTTCATAATATGCCATAAGCTCCTTTAGCACTCTGTCCTCTTCTTCTGTCAGGGCAATCCCTTCCTGCTCTCCTTTTTTTCTCTGGACATATTGAGCCCCTTTAATATGGGCCACTTTCCTTCGATGGGACAGAATCCGCTTCCGGATGTCGAGAAGCTGGCTCACCCAGGTCAAAGAAACGTTGGGCAGGGTTATCACTTTAAGCGTGAGGCCAGTCGGCGCGGTGTCAAAAATGATGTATTCATGCTTTTCCTTTTGCTCCAGGATATCGTGGATGGTCTCCAGGGTGGCATATTCTTCGATGCCTGGCGCATATCTCATGACATCAACGAACTTATCGAGGTTGAACACCGTGAGATATCGATATAAGCGCTTCATGCTGTGGACTGTTTGATCAAGGTATCGCTGAATCGCTTGCTCCATATTGACTTCCATGACAAATAGACCGGGGGAGACTTGTGTTGGCGAATCAGTAAGCGGCATCTCGAAAACATCGCTCAGGTTGTGAGCCGGATCAAGAGAGATCAACAGGACTTTTCGCCCTGATCTGGCCAATCCCACGGCGGCAGCAGAGGCACAGGTTGTTTTTCCAACGCCCCCTTTCCCGATGAAAATCAGGAAATTTCGCTGACTTAGTTGGTCCATGCTTTTGTCCGTGGACAAGGAAATGGCCAACCCCTTTCAGCTTCGGGCGCTGATAGAAGTTGGCCTCGAAAAACTCTACCCGATATCAAGGACGCTAAAGAGATCGCCCAGGGGATCCTCGGCACCCCTGGAGCGGCTCATCATGATATTAAATTCATTGGCCATGAAAGGGGCGATTCGAACGCTGACCCCGAAAACGGGGGCACGGATTCCCACCAACGGTCCCATCACCAGGAGTCCGAAGATGTTTTCCATCTCCTTGAGTTCGAACTCCAGGGTACCCGAGGATCGATCTCGCAGCGCCTTTGTGTATCCCCGAAAAACCTGCCGGATGACGGACAGCCAGCGATGACAAATTTCGAATATCGTCCCTGATTTAATCAGGGATCGAATCTCGAATTTTATATCAAGAGGTGGCTTCAATTTCTTTTTTCTTGGACACTTTCACGTAATCCCAGAAAATCACGCAGTTCAGGATCAGCATGAATGCCACGATCAAGCCCAGCACCACGGCCTGAATGGGGTTTTTGGCCATGAAAACGGGGACCGCTACCCACAGGTACCAGACCATTGCTGCCGCCACGGTGAACCACAGGGCCACCGCGGGTATGCTGACCAGCAGGCGATACCCGGCTGAGCTCTTGACTACCTTTGAAACCCACACGGCCATTGTTATGAGCGCCACCGACGCCAGGATCTGATTGGCCCCGCCGAAGGCCGGCCAGAGCATCTTCCACTGCCCGCTCCACGCCAGCCCGATCCCGATGAAGGCCGGGATTACCGAGGCGATCCAGCGGTTGGACAGCGCGTTATGACCAGCAGGGAAAGATTCCTTCCAGGGTTCCGCTATCTCCGACAGACAGTATCGAGCAATCCTGTTACAGGTGTCCAGGGTGGTCATGGCAAAAGAGGCCACCCACATGGCGGCGAAGATTGTCATGAACTTTATCGGGAGACCCAGGCCCTCATTGGTCCCGATGGCGTAACTTTTGGAGAATATCCCAACGGGGCCTCCTATCTTGCCGATGCTTGAGACGTAGCCCGCCCCGAAGGCGCCGGCCGACTCCATAAGGCCTTTAGCCTCTTCTCCCAGAGCAGCAAGACCAAATGCAGCGATGGATGCCACAACAACCGTGGAAAGGAACCCCTCGGTGAACATGGCGCCATAACCCACGAACAGGCCGTCCATCTCGCTGCTGAGCTGCTTTGATGAGGTCCCTGATGCCACCAGTGAGTGGAACCCGGACAGGGAACCGCACGCAATGATCAGAGGAATGAGGGGCCAGAATGGCGTTGATTTGCCAGCAACGATAGCCCCCGGTGGGCTGAAGGCGGTAACGGCGGGCAACGAGAAGCCCTTGAACGCCACTATGAAGGAAATCCCGCCTATCACCAGTCCCGCTACCAGGAGCCAGGCGTTGAGGTAATCCCGGGGCTGGAGCAGCACCTGGACGGGGATGGAGGCTGCAATTATTATATAGAAGAAGAATATCACCATCCATGTCGTGTAAGAAAGTTTAAGAGGGAGAAGGGTACCCAGATAGATGGCCAGGATAAGCATGGCAACGCCTATTGCAGTTGCTAGCCAAAAATGAATTTTTAGCCTGTAAAGGAGCAGGCCCAGGATGAGGGCGGCGCAAATTTTCAGGAGATAAGCCGTGGGCACAGCGGGCTGGCTAGTGAAAATGCCTCCGATGATCGCAGCGAACGTACCCACCACTAGGATCAACAGGCAGAACACGAACCAGGCGAAAACCTTGCCCGAGCGCTTTTCGATTACCCGGCCCGCAATCCACTGCACGGATTTCCCGTCATATCTAACTGATGACATGAGGGAAAGGTAGTCATGCACCGCGCCGATAAAGATGTTCCCCAGCCAGATCCACAGTATCGCAGGAAGCCAGCCCCAGACAATCGCGATGGCAGGCCCGACAATGGGAGCTGCACCGGCGATTGAAGCAAAATGATGACCGAACAGTACATAACGGTTAGCAGGAACATAATCAACCTCGTCACGCAGCCTAAACGCAGGTGTTTCCCGGCTGGGGTCAGCCATGGCAACATTTCTCTGAAGCCTCTTGCCATAGAAAAAATACATGGCAAAATAAATTACCAGTCCGATGATGATCAATAATGTCGTGTTCATGATTTTTCCCCCTCCTTTTGCAAAGAAAGAACCACGCACTAAAAATTATTTAATAATTTTTTAAGTCCAAAATATCTAAATCCGCACCTTATGTCAACTAAAAAAATTTTTTATTTTCCGGCAATTCCCTATATGGGTTTGCAAGGAAAATCGATTCAGGAATACTACAGGCGAAGTTGTTGATGTCTCTATTTGCTGGATATTAAATTTTAACGGGAAGTGAAGCCATTCAGGGCTTGCAATGCCGGCATGGTAGGTAACCATTAGAAAGGGCATCGTTGCGGCTTTGAAAATGTGGGCTTTCCGCCTTGGGTATTCCCTGAATCCATGGACAATCGGGGCGATGAAAAATCTTATATTTGCGGTTGGCAATACAAGGCCCCCGAAAACCATCCCGGGGAGGTGAGGTATTATTTGGCAGTCTCCACATGCCGCGACCGACGGAGCGAGCCTGATGCTCCAGACGTGCAAAGAGCCTTCGATACATATCATTGGGTGGCGTGTAAACGGCTACCCCATAACCATGGAGCAAGATCTCCGCATTCACAAAGGTTCTGTTGAGAAGAAAGACATAGGCCAGAAGCCTTCCCGCCGAATCGCGCGGCAAAATGTCGAACTCCAGGTGAACAATCTTTCCCTCTACCAATTCCGCGTTCAACAGGAAGGACTTGCGGGTATAATCAGGGGCGCCTTCCCTTCTCCCTCTAACCCCAGGCGCCCGGACTCCGAGGTAATTGACCTGCTCAATCCGTTGCCCGGTCTTAAGTAGGATGGAGTCCCCGGATAAGCACTGCACCACCCGGCCCTCGATGGCGGGATGCTTGCTCTTGTCGGCAGCACCCGATGAGGGAATGTAGATCAGGGTTACAAGAAAAGCCCAAATTATGGCATGCCGGCAGCTCATTGGATCAACTCTACCTCATTCTCCACAGTACTGTGGCCTCTCCGCACTCAGGTGCGGTATTCGGCGTTGATGCGGACATAGTCCGCTGATAAATCGCAGGTGAAGACGGAATCCTGAGCCGGGCCCGCTTTCAGATCGAGGGTTACCGTGAAAGCTGATCGCTTCAGCACCTCATGGGCCTGCCTTTCCGCCTCGTCCGATACTCGCAAACCGTTGCTGACCAGAAGCACCTCATCGAAGTGAAGGTCGAAACGTTCCGGGTCGAATCGGACTCCACCGGTGCCGGCAGCGCAGATAATGCGACCCCAGTTGGCATCCTGTCCATAAAATGCGGTTTTTACCAGCGGGGAGTTGGCGATTTTACGGGCCACAGCCCGTGCGGACTCATGGGTGGGGGCACCCCGCACGATGATTTCCACAAACTTTGTGGCACCCTCGCCGTCCCTGGCGATCATTCTGGCCAGCTCCATCGTGCAGCCCAGCAGAAGATCGGTAAATTGGGCCAAATCCGGGTCATCGCGGGTAATGGGCTTATTGCTCGCCGCCCCGCTGGCCATAGCCAGGACCATATCGTTTGTGCTGGTGTCACCGTCTATGGTGAGCCGGTGGAAAGATTGATCCACTGCCTTGCGAAGAGCCAGGGCCAGGGCTTCCTGGGTTATCGCCGCGTCAGTCATTATTGCGCATAGCATGGTGGCCGTATCCGGCATGATCATCCCGGCTCCCTTGGCTAAACCCAGCACTGTTCCTTCCCGGTTCCCCAAAGATCCACGATGCACGCTCAGCTTTGGAAAAGTGTCGGTAGTCATTATGGCCCGGGAAGCGGATGAAAAACCGTCAGGACAAAGCCGGGCAACCAGGATGGGAATGATGGGGCGCATTCGCTGAACCGGCAGGGGCGTGCCGATGACTCCGGTGGAGGCAGGAACCACAAGCGTCTCCGGAATTCCCAAGCTCTCGGCCACCTCCCGGCACAGATCGCGTGCATCCTGCATTCCCTGCTCACCGGTGCAGGCATTGGCGTTGCCGCTGTTCATGACCAGAGCCTGGCATCTTCCGGACCTAAGTTTTTCGGCGGCCACTCGCACCGGAGCTGCACGTACGATATTCCTGGTGAACATAGCCGCAGCCACCGCAGGTGAGTCTGCCGCGATGAGCGCCATGTCATCGCGTGAGGCCTTACCTGGCGCTTTAACTCCTGCTGCCGCCGACGAGGCCCTGAATCCGGACACTTTTATTTCGTTCATCTTCCGCAGCACCTCTTGTACTTTTTTCCGCTACCGCAAGGACAGGGTTCGTTTCTGCCCACCTTCCGGCCTTCCCGTCGAACGGTTCCGCCCTTCTCGAGCCTTTCAGCCTCCTCGCCATACATTCCGCCCCGCCCCATTACCATCTCCTGCTGCTGGTGCTCCAGGCGAAGAGCCTCAGCTTCTGGTCTAAACTGAAAGTGATAGAGCATCGAAGCGGTTCCATCCCGCATGCGCTCAATCATATCCATGAACATCTCGAACCCCTCACGCTGGTATTCCTTGAGGGGATCGCGCTGTCCATAGCCCCGCAGGCCGATGCCTTCCTTCAGGAGATCCATGTTCAGCAGGTGATCCTTCCACAGGCTGTCGAGAGTTTCAAGCATGGCAAATTTTTCCACCGCAAGCGTTAATTCAGGGCCGAATCCATTTTCACGGGATGCATACACCTCCAGCGCCCGGTTCAGGACCATTTCCTTCAAAGCTTCAAATCCAGTGTCTTCAAGATTGGAAGGCTTCAGGCGCATCCGAAAACCGAAAACCCGGAAGAGCTCCTCGTCCATTTCCTTCAGCTTCCAGTCCTCTGGATAAGCCTTTTCGTCTGCATGGGCGGCGACGATCCCTTCCGCAATTTCCTGAATCATATCCTGGACATCTTCCCGGAGGTTACTATTCGCAAGGACTTTTCTGCGTTGGGAGTAGATGACCTCGCGCTGCCTATTCATGACGTCGTCGTACTCCAAAAGATGCTTGCGGATCTCAAAGTTGTGAGCCTCCACTTTCTTCTGGGCGTTTTCGATGGCCCGTGTCACTAAGCCGTGCTCTATGGGGACGTCCTCTTCCATACCGATGCGCTCCATGAGATTGGCAATGCGATCCGAGGCAAATATGCGCATCAGGTCATCCTCCAGTGAGAGGTAAAACCGGGAGGAGCCTGGATCGCCTTGCCGGCCAGAGCGACCCCGGAGCTGGTTGTCTATCCGGCGGCTCTCGTGCCGCTCGGTTCCGATGACGTGAAGACCACCCAGTTCCACTACTCCTTTACCCAGTCGGATGTCCGTTCCACGGCCAGCCATGTTGGTGCTGATGGTCACGTGGCCCCGTTGCCCAGCCTGGGTCACTATCTCTGCCTCGCGGGCGTGGTTCTTGGCGTTGAGGACTTCGTGGGGGATTTTGCGCTGGCGCAGCATTCGGCTCAACATCTCCGACTTCTCCACGGAGACGGTGCCTACCAGCACCGGCTGTCCCCGGTGATGGCATTCTTCGATTTCCTGAATGACGGAGCGAACCTTTTCCCGCTGGGACTTGTAGATGACGTCGGAGTAGTCCTTGCGGATCATGGGCCGGTTGGTGGGAATGACCACCACGTCTAGATTATAGATTTTACGAAACTCGGCCGCCTCGGTGTCCGCCGTGCCTGTCATGCCGGCCAGCTTCTCGTACATCCTAAAATAGTTCTGGAATGTAATGGTGGCCAGCGTCTGGTTCTCCCGCTCGATCCGAACACCCTCTTTCGCCTCCAGCGCCTGATGGAGCCCATCGGAGTAACGCCTGCCTGGCATCAGACGGCCCGTGAACTCATCCACGATCACAATCTGGCCGTCCTTGACCACATACTCCACATCTTTTTCGAACAGCGTGTATGCGCGCAGCAACTGGGTAATGTTCTGGAGACGCTGGCTCTTCTCCATGTATTCCGCTTCCAGATTTTTAAGCCCACGCTCCCTGGACTCTTCCGGGAATTTTTCCAGCAGGGTGGGGTCATCAAGGTCGGGGATGACAAAGAAATTAGGGTCATGCGGGGCCGTCGTATTTCTTCCCAACTCGGTCAGATCCACCACGTTGCCTCGCTCATCGATGGTGAAGAGGAGATCCTCATCCAGTTCGTTCATATTCCGGTCCCGGATGCGGTCCAGTTCAACCCGCTCCACCAGCTTTTTCAATGAGCCATCCTCCAGAATCTTGAGGAGTCGCCGGTTTTTCGGGGCGCCCCTTTTAGCCTGGAGAAGTTTCATCCCGGCTTCGTAGTCTTGATTGTTTTCCAGAAGATCTTCAGCCTCTTTGATGATTCGGTTTACTCGCGCCACCTGGTCTCTGACCACTCTCTCCACCGGGCTCTTCATCTCATTGAAGCGGTGGCTGGAATGCTCCACGGGACCGGAAATGATTAATGGGGTTCGAGCCTCATCAATCAGGATGCTGTCCACCTCGTCCACGATGGCGTAATGCAATTCTCGCTGAACACACTCTTCAATGGAAAACTTCATATTGTCCCGCAGATAGTCGAAGCCAAACTCGTTGTTTGTGCCATAAGTAATGTCGGCCAGATAGGATTGCTTACGTTCGGCATCACTCATATCGTGGACTATCACACCCACGGACATGCCCAGAAAGCCATAAATGGCCCCCATCCATTCGGCGTCGCGGCGGGCAAGGTAGTCATTGACAGTTACGACGTGGACTCCGCGACCAGTGAGAGCATTGAGATAAACGGGTAAAGTAGCGGCCAGTGTCTTGCCCTCGCCGGTTTTCATTTCGGCGATCTGCCCCTTGTGCAGGACGTAGCCACCTATCAACTGAACATCGAAGTGGCGCTCTCCCAGAGTCCGGCGCGAAACTTCCCTCACCACCGCAAAGGCCTCGGGCAGAATCTCATCAATTATGGCCTCCTGGGTCTCCTGAATCGCTTTCTTTTTGCTCTCGTCATCTAAAGAGTCAGCCTTTTGCCACACCTCCTCCATATGTTGATCCACGATCTGGCGAAAATGCGGCGTTTTGGCCTTCAGTTGGGCATCGCTCATGGCCTGCACAGAAGGTTCCAGATCATTGATCCGGGCGACAATGGAGGAAATTCTGCGCAGCTCCCTCTCATTTTTGCTGCCGATAATCTTATGAAGCAGGTAACTTAACATAACCTTGAATTCCTGAAAATGAAAACCCGATAAAAACACTCCATTTTACCGGGAAAGAAAATGGCATATCTCACTATCCTTGGATAAATTCTTTCATGAGGCCTGGTCTTCTACTCCGAAAAAGCCTGCTGCATAATGGAAATTCTTATATTTTTTATATTAATTTAATCAAAGTTTGTCAAGGATTTTCAGCTACATAGTTTTATCCATCTCCAGAGATTACATTTGACTTGCTAATTTCTTTGATGTATAAAAAATCTGATAACATTGATAAATCCAACGATCTATAATAATTGTGAAGTTAATGGCATCCTTAAATAAAATACTCAGGTTTTGGCAGCTATTTCGGACTGCGTTCGCCTACTTCATGATGCTTTTATATTTTTTATCGGCTGTCCCGATTCTTTTTCTGACCACCCTGATTGACCGGAGTGGAGAATGGCATCACCTTGTTGCCAGGTTATGGGGAAAGTGGTCACTGTTTTGGAGCGGAGTGGATGTTCGCGTAAAGGGAGGGGAGCATATCCAACAGAATAGGCCACAGGTCCTGATGGCCAATCATCAAAGCTATTACGATGTGCTTGCCCTGCTGGGATACATACCCTCCCGGTTCACATGGATAGCGAAAAAAGAACTCTTCCGAATCCCCATTTTCGGCTTTGTCATGAAGCGGGCCAAATACATAGAGGTGGACCGGAAAAACCACGCTCGGGCTATAGCCGGCATGGAGCTGGCATCCCAGCAGATCCGCGAAGGGACCTCCGTGATGATTTTTCCCGAAGGCACCCGCAGCAGCGATGGCAATCTCTTGTCCTTTAAGAAGGGGGGAATTATGTTGGCCCTGAAGGCGGGTGTCCCCATCATTCCCATTGGAATCTCAGGAAGCAGGGAGATTTTGCCCAGGGACTCGCTGCGACTAACCCCAGGGACAATCCGATTGGTAATTGGTCCCCCCATAAACCCTTGCAATTACACTGTTGGGAGGCGCGATGAATTGCTCGAACACGTTCGAAACGCCATTGCTGATTGCATAGAAAAAGCTCGGCCTGATGAGACTCTCAAAAGCTAAGTCAACTTCCGCCATGCGAAAGGAAGGCTTGCATAATTGACAATTCCCGTTAACAGCTAGATGGGGGCCTCGGAACTGCATTGGGGAATCGGAGCTGGCCCTGTAAACTATTGCCACTTTGAGGATGTTACCGGAGCAGGTGTCCGCCTTTTATACAGGAATACTAATCCGGAGCATTAAAAGATGAATTTGCTAGCTAAAGATTGCATCTGGAGGGAAGTTGGCGCCGTGTTACTGGTGGCTGCGGCCTTGTTCATCAGCCTAAGCCTTTACTCGTACCAACCCGAAGATCCCGGCTTTCATCATTATGTGACACCCAGCACATATAAGGCCATTCATAACAAAGTAGGGTTGGTGGGTGCCTATCTCTCGGATGCTCTGCTTCAAATATTTGGCCTGGCCTCCTACTTGATCCCCGTGGCCCTGGTCTTGCTGGGGATAAGGCTAGCATTTCTGCGGAGATTGTGGTTGGAGTGGCAGGAAGTGGCGGGGTTCGCGTTCTTGCTTCCCATTTTCTCAGCATTGTTACACATGATTGTGCCCCGCTCCAATCTCGCCGAGGGCGGAGGTCTGGTGGGATATCAGGTGGAGGTCTTTCTCGTTCATCGGATGGACCGAACCGGGACGATACTGGTTCTTGTGGCATTGCTTTTTGTAACTTTTATGGCCACCACACGTCTTTCTATTACCCGGCTGGCGCATTGCATGGCATGGGTCTTTGTTTTTTTCATTGGGAAAGGTATGCGTGCCATAAGCACCGGATGGCGCCTGGCTGTCACGAAGTTGACCATTAGGAAAGAGCGAAAACGGCGATCCGTCAAATACACTCGCTCTGGTCGGGAGTTTGATGACGGAAGTGCCGTATCGCCCATCATTGTTATGGACGAGAGCAGCTCGACGCGGGGGAAAAGGGGAATAAGCGAGCAGCAGGAGCTACCTTTTGCCCAGGTGCCCACCCAGTACCGGCTACCCTCCATAACATTGCTGGATGCTCCACATCTATCGAACGACAGGGGCATCAGCAGAGAAGCGCTTCTGGCCGGTTCCCAGATCCTGGAGCTTAAGTTGCGGGATTTCGGCGTGCAGGGAAAGGTAACGCAGGTGCATCCCGGACCTGTTATTACGCTATATGAATATGAGCCGGTCTCCGGCACAAAGATCAACAAAATAGCCAATCTTGCCGATGACCTAGCTCTGGCCCTCAGCGCCCTGAGTGTCCGAATTATTGCCCCTATCCCGGGCAAAGGGACCGTGGGAATTGAACTTCCAAACAAGGAGCGCGAAATCGTCCGACTGCGTGAGATTATCGGCAGCGATGCCTTCATGAAATGCCGGTATTCCCTGCCGCTTGCAATAGGGAAAGATACGGTTGGTAACCCTGTGGTGACCGACCTTACTTCAATGCCGCACCTGTTGATTGCTGGAGCAACGGGCACTGGCAAAAGCGTGGCACTCAATGCTTTTATTATCAGCCTCATGTACCGATGCCAGCCGGATAAAGTCCGATTTATCCTGGTGGATCCCAAGCGGCTGGAGCTGTCCCACTATGAGGGCATTCCTCATCTGCTCCATCCCGTAGTCATCGATGTGCGGATGGCTAACAGGGCTCTGAAATGGGCAGTGCGCGAGATGGAAAGGCGATACCAACTGCTGGCTGCTCTGGGAGTTCGAAGCGTTGTACAATTCAATCAGAATGTATTGAAAGGGACGCTCCATCAACCCTTTCCACCACCAGGGGAAGCCGAAGGGGACCACAAAACCGATCACGCGTATGAGCTGGAGCCTCTCCCTTTTATTGTAATCGTGATTGACGAACTGGCGGACTTGATGATGGTGGCTTCTCGCGAGGTGGAAGAATCCATCTCCCGCCTGGCCCAGATGGCTCGGGCTGCGGGCATACACCTCATCCTGGCTACCCAGCGGCCGTCGGTTGACGTGATAACGGGCCTGATAAAAGCCAACTTCCCCGCGCGCATCTCATTCAAAGTCTCTTCTCGGATCGACTCCCGGACGATCCTGGATGCCAATGGAGCCGAATCATTGCTGGGGGCTGGCGACATGCTTTACCATGCCCCTGCTACCAGCAAGCTGCGCCGTGTTCATGGTGCTTACGTCACCGAGATCGAGACGGCCCGCTTGGTCGACTTCATCAAACATCAGCAAAGCCCCAGCTATGAGATGTCCGTTAGCCAAGAAGATATGGATGCGGATGAAAGCGATGCTTTTGGCGCGGGGGAGTATGATGAGAAATGGGATGAAGCCGTGGCGCTGGTGGCTCGACTGCGACAGGCGTCCATATCGCTGATACAGCGCCATCTCCGAATCGGATACAATCGAGCTGCACGCATAATCGAGAAAATGGAAGAGGAGGGCATTGTCGGCCCTTCTGATGGGACGAGCCGGAGGGAAGTCAGAATCCCTCACGATTCCAGGGATTAGCTTGATGATTGATTTGCTCCTTAGGGCCGTTGTGGTCATCGGCCTTGTGTTAATACCCTTCAACTCAGCCAAAGCAATCACTCTGGATGACTTAATTGAACAAGTACGCCATTGCTATGCTCAAATTCGGACGCTGAAGGCCCACTTTGAGCAGCGCAATTACCAGTCAGCCACTGATAACACCTTTTGGTTTCATGGAAAGCTTTATTTCATGAAGCCACAAAACCTGAGGATTCAGGTTAGCGAACCGGATAACCAGATAATCATTGTGGACTCCTCCCGATTATGGATTTATATTCCGATTCTAAAACAGTTGACCGTTCAACCACGACCAAGGGACATTAACAGCCAGACGCTTCTGTCCATTCTGATGGGAGAGGGAGACCCGCGTCAGCACTTTCATGTCAGATGGGCTCAAGGCGACGCGCCGGATGCCAAGGGTCGGTACCGCATCGTGCTGAAGCCCATCACCCCGCAGGAGGGCACGGATAAAATCGAGATGGCGGTGGACTCCAAGACCTATTACATGGTAGGCTTCATTCTTAATGATCGCCTGGGAAACTGGCAGGATTTAGAGATTAAAGATATTAAAATTAATCAGCCACTCGCACCGGAGCTGTTCCGAATGACAATTCCAGAGGGGACGGATGTGATTACCCCTCAGATGGTACCTGAGGATAAGCCGTGAACGAAAGTATTCATCTCATTAGCCTTGGATGTCCCAAAAACTTGGTAGACAGCGAGGTCATTCTTGCCAGCCTCTCTGACGAGGGCTTTCGGCCTGTGGACCAATCAGAAAAAGCCAGCATAATTGTCGTAAACACGTGCTGTTTCATCGATGAGGCAAAGCAAGAATCTATCGACACGATCCTGGAGTATGCAAAACTAAAAGAGCATGGCTGCGAGGCGATGGTGGTATGCGGATGTCTCGTCCAGCGTTATGGGAAACGACTAGTCAAGCTGCTGCCCGAAGTGGATCTATTTGTCGGGTTATCCCAGATGCGGCAGTTGGGCAAAATCCTGTGCCAATTTCTTTCTGAGCCACCAGGAGAGCGAGAACGCATTCTTCCCGTCCATACGCCAATGCGGGCATTAGATAAACCTGCCTCCCGCTTGCTCTCCACCCCACGGCATTATGCTTATATCAAGATTGCTGATGGATGTTCCCACCGATGCACATTTTGCATTATCCCCACAATAAGGGGATCTTACAGAAGCCGGCCCATGGCGGATATTCTCTCCGAAGCTCAAGGGCTTGCGGAAAGCGGCGTTAAGGAGCTCATCCTTGTGGCCCAGGATACAGGGGGATATGGTACAGATCGGGATGAAAAAAGTATTTTGCCCGAGCTCATTAAAAAGTTGGCCAGGATCGATGGGCTGCAATGGATTCGCATCCTCTACATTCATCCCTCTCGCCTCGATCCGGAGTTGCTGCAGGCAATCCGGGAAGAGCCCAAATGTTGTTTTTATCTTGACATTCCCATCCAGCACGTGGCACAAGGTTTGCTGCGCAGCATGGGCCGGGAAGGGAGCGATGTGCGGGACAGGCTGGAAACTGTTCGCCTGATGCTGCCCGAGGCGCACATCCGGACTTCCTTGTTGGTGGGCTTTCCCGGTGAGACAAATGACGATTTCAGCGAACTGCTGAAGTTCGTTCAGGAGTTCCGCTTTGAAAGCCTCGGAGTCTTCACTTACTCCCGCGAAGAAGGGACACCCGCCGCCAGGATGAAACCACAGATTCATCACCTCACCAAGAAGTGCCGCCGGAGAAAGCTTATGGAGGCGCAGGCCCGTATTGTTGAAGAGAGAAACCAGCATAGGATCGGGGAGATCGTAGACGTTATGGTGGATGGATTTGATCCAACGGATCCAATGAATCTTATTGGCCGCACTTTTTTCCAGGCCCCCGAGATCGACGGCATGGTGCTGATTCCCGGCGGAGCCCCTTCCCACATAGGCAGTAGGGTGAAGGTGAAGATCACCGGAAGCAATCTCTACGATCTAATCGGGCAGGTGCAACCATCCCATTGCCATTCTCGAAGGTCAAGCCGCTGGGATTTTTCTGAAGCCGGTCATTTTCCATTCTCTGCCCAGGAGCGATGATTCTCATGTTGGAGCTTCTAAATAGTGCTCAGTTGTTCTGGGAAAAACTGATCCTCGCCCTTCTTCAGGATATCGTATCAGAGGAAGCGGTAAGATTTTTACAAAGCCCTCTGTTTCTGGGATTTTGTGTATTGTTGCTGATGGGCGGACTCGGTTACTTAATCTTCTTGCGAACTAAGGCGGGGATAAAGTGGCATCACAACAGATCAGAGCTCAGAAAGGCCAGACTCTTTGCGCGGGCCGGAAGATACGAAGAGGCGGGAAATCATTACTTCCAGGCGGAGATGCCGGATATGGCCCTGAAAATGTTCGAACAGGGAGAAGTGTTTCATCGGATCGCTGACTTGAAAAGGATTGATGGTTACCTGCTCGAAGCGGCAGCACTTTATGAAAAGGGGCGTCGGTTTCGACAGGCAGCGGATCTATTCAAGGAAACCGGCCATTATTTACAGGCCGCGGATTGTTATCAGCAAATCGATATGAACGAACAGGCTGCCGAGATGTACGAACTGGAGGGAGAAGCGCTCAAGGCTGCAGCCTGTTACGAAAAGGCTCACGACTTTAACCGTGCACAACAAATTTACCTTGAAGCAAAAGATTACGCCTCAGCGGGCCGCATACTTGCCCAATATTATCATGGCCGCGTCGGAGACGTTTACTTATCCCAAAGCATCTCCCCCGAGCTCAGGAAAATTGCACTGCAAAGTGGAAGGCTCTTTATGCTTGGCGGCCGATTCAGCGAGGCGGCGGAAATCTTTGCGGCCGGCGCATGGCACCGCGAAGCCGGCAGTGCTTACATTCAGGCAAGTGATGTCAAAAGCGCCATCTCACAGTACGTGAAAGGCCATGCGCTGGAAGAAGCTGCCTCCCTTTATGAGGAAGGCGGCAACAAGACTATGGCTTCCCGATTTCGGGCCAAGCTATTCATTACCCAAGGAGAATATTCCCAAGCCGCCGAATATCTGGAAAAAGTTCAGGACTACGAGGAGGCCGCTGAGCTTTACAAAAAAGACCAGAACTGGAGCAAGGCCGCTGACATGCTGCGCAACGTGGGGGATTTCTGGCAAGCCGCTGATTTGTATTCGCTGGCTGAGGAATATGATAAGGCTGCCGAGCTATACGAAAGAGTGGGACGCCATGGAGAGGCGCAACGAATGCTTGAACTGGTTGACGACCCCGAAAAGGCCGTTTCTTTCCTCTTGCGCGAGGAGAATTACCTGGACGCAGCCATCCACTTGATGAAGCATAAAAAAATTGATCGGGCCATCGAATGCCTGCAGAAAATCCCCAAGAGCAACAAGGATTACCTCCGGTCGTCCCGCCTCCTCGGAGAGCTGTTTGTGGAAAAGGGGCAGACAGGCCTTGCCGTTCGGAAGTTCTACGAAGGGCATCGCAACGAGATGAACCGGGATAATCTGGATTCTTATTACGAATTTGCTCTTCATCTGGAAGAGCACGGCGAGAACGAAGAAGCATTAAAGATTTACGAAGAAATCCTGGGCGTGGATATGAAGTTCCCCGGTGTGCGTGACAAGATCGAAGCCCTTCGTCATAAAACGATCCTGGGCAAAACCTTCATCTTTGACAAAGACAAGACCGTTCACCTTGAATCCGATCCCACACGCCCGATGTCCCTGGGCGAGAACCGCTATCAAATCATACAGGAATTGGGAAGAGGGGGCATGGG
>CAZTAS010000081.1:0-24081 GCA_964611635.1 uncultured Thermodesulfobacteriota bacterium | reverse complement strand
ATGCCCAAAAGGGATCAAAAAGAAGCTGTGCCAAGATCAATGTCTATTTTTGGGTCTTAAAAAATTCTTGACATATAATATTCTGGCAATGATAATAAAACGTTGATAGTTTAAGAGTATCGCGCCATCGATATAGGGCTATATTTTTATCGCATCGGAAAATATCCCTGGGTAAGGCAACAGAGGGCAAGTCGAATTTTTAAAACAAGATCTTATATAAGACGTCTTTAATATTTGCGCATAATATTCTTAATCAGCTAGTGGCTGCACCAACACGAGTATGAATATCTTGGGTGCCACTGGCAGAACCGTAGGCTCGCCAGTGAAGCATGAATGTGATGATCACAAGACACGGGCAATCTTCGGTTTGCCCGTGGCACTTAGTTTAGGAATGTCAATATGCAATTATTAATGACGTTTAATATAAAAGCGGGAATAGTTATGAATAATGGCTGAAAGGGATCAAAAATTAGTCCTCAATCCCTGACCCAGAAAAATATCAAGGAGGTGAATCAAGGGCGACAGTAAGAAATTGAACACAAGTATTTGTGACTTTTTCAAGAAACATTGGGATAATAAAGGAGGAAGATCATGAGAAGAGTCATGAATGTTGAGGGCAAGAGATTATGGATCATTCTGCTGGTGGGAGTTTTTATCTTTTGTGCCGGTTCTGCCAGCGCCGCAATGAAATTAAAATACGGCCATGCCAATGTTCCCATCTATTTCTACCATACGGCCGGAGTGGCTTTCAGTGAATGTCTTGAAAAATCCACCAATGGAGAACTGAGCGTAAAAATTTATCCCCAGGGACAATTAGGCGGAGAAAGAGATATTACCGAGGGATTGCAGCTTGGGAGTGTGGATTTTCAGGCCACTTCAATTGGCGTCACGGGCACCTTTATACCTGCTCTTCGCATCTTAAATCTCCCCTTCCTTTTTAAGGGGCCCAAGCACTGGATGGCGGTGATGAACGGAAGTGTTGGGCAGATAATCCTGGGAAAGTCAAGAGAGCAGGGTGAGAAGGTGGGCCTCAAGGTTCTGGCTGTCTCCGCGCCCGATTTCCGGCTCCCGATGAACAATAAGAGGCCGATGAAGTCCATTGAGGATTTCAAAGGATTGAAGATCAGAACGATGCAGGTGCCTCTCCATATGAAAGCATACGCGAGTATCGAGGCAAGCCCGGTTCCTCTTCCGTTCGGGGAACTGTATACGGCCTTACAAACCGGTGTTGTTGATGGGAATGAGAATGGCCCCCTGACACTTTATGGGAAAAAGTTTTACGAGGTTCAAAAATACATGGCACTGATTCCGGTGGTGTCTAACGGGGGGATCTTTTTGATGAGCAAGCCCACCTGGGACAAATTGTCCAGGGAACATCAGCTTGCTGTGACCAAATGCATCCCGGTCTGGCGGAAGAAAATGGACAATGACGCCCTGGAAAAGGGAGGATGGGCAATCCAGAAAATGAAAGAGCAAGGATTGCAGGTTGATACTATCGGCGATCTCACCCCCTTTATTGAGGCCACGAAACCGGCTTATGAATGGCTTTATAACAACCTCCCTAAAGACACCTCCGGATGGACCAGGCAGATGGTTGAAAAGATACGGGAAGTTGGAGATACAATCGAGAAAGAGGAATGGTATGTAACCAAGTAAGAGCCGGCGACTTTAAACATGGATCAAGAAACGGGCAGGCTTCATTCTTGCAGTAGAAGCCTGCCTTCAATTTCCCCGCTTGTGGTCTTACAAAATCGCCTTTTTGATCGCACATAGGTTTATTTGAAAAATTGGGCATGCATTAGAAAAGGGCCTTGAGGCTGGAGAAAACCATCTATGCTGCTTTGGAGAGCGATAGAGAAATTCAGTTACATTTTGGAGAAAATCATCAAGATTTCCATTATCATCGGCATGGGAGCGATCGTATTTTTTGTCAATCTTGCCGTCTTCTTCCGATACGTCCTTGACTCTCCTCTTTCCTGGACAAATGAAATATCAAGCTATCTTTTAGTCTACTCGGTGCTTTTTGGCGCATCCATTGCGCTGAGGCACAACCAATTCGTGAAAGTGGAAGCATTCTCCAATTTGCTGCCTTCATGGGTGCAAATGGTTGTTTTGGTTGGATCGCAGGTTTTGATCGCAATATTTCTGGTCATCTGCATTAAATCACCTTCCATGCTGATCCAGAAAGCTATAATCACAAAGACCATCAGCCCGGCTCTGAGCATTCCAATGGCGCACCTCTACCGTCTCTTACGATTGGGGTTTTTATTCATGCTGTTTTTCTTGTCAATTAATATGGCAGAGATTGTTCTGAACCGGGCAGCATTAAACAAAGACCAGGAAAAGATAGGATGATTGCCTCTATTTTTACACTCCTGTTGGTCCTGGGAATCCCCATCGCTTTTGTTCTGGGTATCAGCAGCGTTATTTATCTCTGGAAGACTGATATGCCCTTGGTCCTGGTCTCTCAAAGAGTTTTCGTCAGCCTCGACAACTTTCTCTTGCTGGCCGTCCCGCTTTTCATTCTTGCCGGCAAATTGATGAATGCGTCCGGCATCACGAAGCGATTGATCGATTTCTTCTACATTCTTATAGGCCACATCCGGGGTGGTCTGGCTTATGTGAATATCATTGCCAGCATTTTTTTCGCGGGTATCACGGGTGCGGGAGCGGCTGATACCGCCGCGATCGGCTCGATCATGATTCCCGCCATGAAAAAGGAGGGGTATTCGGCGCAATACAGCGGAGCCGTTACCGCCATATCTTCTACCATCGGCCCGACCATTCCCCCCAGCATCGCCATGGTGGTCTATGGGGCCATGGCTGAGGTCTCCATTGCCAAGCTATTCCTGGCGGGATTTATTCCCGGTCTTCTGCTGGGATTTGCACAGTTGATAGTGGCGGCCTTCTATGCCAGACAACAAAAGTTTCCTGTCAGGAAGAAAGTCCTCTCACTGAGGACCGCGACCAGGGGGTTCTTCAATACGATTTTGGCCATTCTGATGCCAGTAATCCTGCTCGGCGGCATTTTAAGCGGCGTCTTCACACCCACTGAGGCCGCCGGAGTCGCGGTTTTCTATGCCCTGATCGTCGGGTTTTTCATCTACCGTGAGCTCTCAGCATCGACTTTGTTACACATCCTGTATGAAACTACCGTTCTGACCGGCACTATCCTGATAATCCTGGCGATGGCGCACCTGTTTGGATGGATATTGGCGGCGGAGACGATTCCGGAGATCGTCGCAAAGGCCATGACTTCAATCACGAAAAATCCCATCCTCATTTTGCTTTTGATCAATCTTCTGCTGTTGTTTATTGGGACCATTATGGAAACCCTGGCTGCAATTATTCTCCTGACGCCCATTCTGTTGCCCCTGGTCCAGAGCATCGGGATTGATCCGCTTCATTTCGGCGTAATAATGGTGGTCAACCTCAACATCGGGCTTGCTACTCCGCCTCTTGGTGTGTGCCTGATTGTGGCTTCTCCAATTGCCGAGGTTCCCATTGAAAAGATCGCGCTGGCCACCGTCCCTTTTCTGATCGCATCCATATGTGTATTACTGCTGATCACGTATGTTCCCCGACTGGTCCTGCTTGTGCCCAATCTCTTTATGCAGTAATAAAGACGATTTCCTGCAAAGCCTGAACGGCAGGCCTCTCTATCACAATAACTCAATGAAAAAAGGTGAAGAGATGTCCGAAAAAAGATTAAAAATCGGTGTTATCGGGACAGGAAGAATAGCAATGGCTCATCTCAATGCCGCGATGGATCTCAGAGACGAGATAGAATTGGCGGCGATCTGTCATGTTCGAATCGACCGTGCTAAAGAGGTTGCCGAGAAATACGGGGCAGAAAAACTATATACAGACTATCATGATCTCCTGGGAGAGCGGGAAATAGAGGCGGTGATAGTGTGCCTGCCCAACCACCTGCACCATTCTGTCTGCAAAGCCGCCGCAAGGGCGAAGAAGCACATCCTTGTGGAAAAGCCAATGGCCATGAATGTGCAGCAGGCGGACGAGATGGTCGAGGAAGCCAGGGCAAACCGGGTGACACTGATGGTTGGGCAGAGCAGGCGATTTTCTCATGCCATGAAAGAAGTAAAAAACAGGATGGACGAAATCGGGTCCCCTTTTCGAATCGATATCAGCTTTCTGGTAAGCTTCCCTCAACCTCCAACCGAGTGGTGGAAGAGTTCCGAAAAAGCGGGAGGATTGGTCATTCTCCTCCAGGGCAGCCATTCGGTTGACACCATCCTATGGCTGTTGAATAAAATCCCAACAACCGTGTTCTCCATCTCCAGGTCTCTCAATCCCCTGTGGGAAGGAGAAGACGAGGCGGATATCGTGCTGGGCTTCGAGCCTGAAGAATTGGCTACGGTTCATCTTTCCCTGAACACATCCCCGTATCTTCACGAGACCCTCATTGTGGGGCCGAAAGGGTCCATAAAATTATCAGAGTATCCCACGGAAAAGCTCTTCGGTTTTTCCTATCGCCTGGATATTAATGATAAAACCATCCTGGAGGGCGAACAGATTCCCAGCCTTTATACGGCTCAGCTAAAGGAGTTTTTCGAAGCCATTCGAGACAACCGCCCCCCTTCCGCCTCCGGAGAAGAAGTGAGAAAAACAATGCTCGTTCTGGATGCGATCAGGAGGTCTGACAATGAGGGAAGGGTTGTGGGGGTGGATGAAGCTGCCTTGTGAAAGGATAGCAAATTGAGAGGTTTATGTTAACTTACTGTGGGAGCGAATGAGTTATATCAAATCGCCTATTCTGATAAAGGAGGAAGATAATATGATAAAAATAAAGGATGTGCTTAATCTATTAGGAAAAGAGTTAAAGGACGACACGGGGGAGGCAAAAAGATTGCGTGAGTTTATAGAGCAAGATAAATGGACAACAGAGGATATAAAAAAATGGTTGGATGAGTGTATAAACAATAGTTCAGGTGCACATGATCCATACAATCGTGCTTTCCAGGATTTGGTCGTCTCTTTAGGAAAAAAATTAGGATTTAAGATAGAGTATGGAAGATATGTTGGAAAAGCTGGAGAAGAAAATTATGATGGAATTTGGAAAAAAGAAAATGGGGATACCATAGTTCTGGAGGTAAAAACTAGCACTTGGCCAATAGGTAGTGTAGGACAACTTGGAGAATATCTCGAAATTTTGTCCAAAAAAGAAAGTATTAAAAATATCTTTGGTTTGTATGTGATAGGCAAAGGTGATATACAACCACTTATTGAGCAGATAATTGGTAGTAAATACAAAGATCAAATGCGCTTAATTTTTTATCAGGATTTGATAGAAATTTTAAGCCTAAAGGAAGAATTAAAACCTGTTATAGGTGAAGATCAAGCCACTGAGAAAATTCAAAATCTCCTTTTACCAATAGAAAGCATTAATATTGGAAATATAGTGAGGCTTTTACTTGAAATTGCTACTACAAAATCAACTGTAGTTGAAGAAGGTGAGACCAAAGAACCAGCGGGGACGATACAGGAAAATGGTAATGAACCATGGACAAAAGCGGAATTAATGCCATATCTTAAAGATTCTACCCCATATACAAGATTACTTCTATCTTCTCTTGTACAAGTTGACAAGGAACCTGCAACAAGTAAGATGGTCACTTTTCTCATGAACGAGATAGCAAAAAGACGTCCCCTGGAAGGGATTGAAAAAAAAATAACTGGTCGTGATATTGCAGGGGCTAGGGCAGGTTTAAAAATGAGAAGAAAGCCATTAGGAAAAGAGGATATAATCGAAAGTTCATGGAGTCATAAAGAAAGAGATTATGTCTATAAAATTAAGGATGACTATAAGAAAAATATAATAGATTGGGTAGAGGGAGAAAAATTATGGATAAAAGGAGAAATAGGATAATGTATTTTATGACTTCCTATAATAGAGTGATCTAATTATAGCGCTTTGAATATCTACCCAAATTCAACTTTAATAAATGAAACGAAAACAATAAAAGAATATGACCAACCAAAATTTCACCCTTTCAATTTTACATGCCACCTTTGCCATTTGCAGGCTGGATGGGGACGCCGATATTCCCGAATGGGCGCTAACGTGCAGCTTTTTCTCGATCACGCGGACGCAGGACGAGCTTTCCATTGTTTGTGATCAAAGCAACGTCCCGGAAGGGATACCTTGCGATAAGGGATGGCGATGCCTGAGAGTGGAAGGCCCCCTGGATCTCTCTTTGACCGGAATCCTCTCCTCACTAGCTGCACCGCTGGCCCATGCGGGTATCAGTATATTTGCGATGTCAACCTACGAGACGGACTACGTGATGGTTAAGGAGAAGGATCTGGATAGAGCTATCCTGGTTCTGTCTCAAGAGGGCCACCAGGTTCGATAGCGGCACGGCGCATAAAACAGGCTTTGCGTGCTCGCCGGGTTAGCCCAAACAGTATTTGGAGACTTTTAGAAGCCAGGAAACGTTATATGCATTTTTGGATCGAAAAACATTCGAATCAACAAATTTGAAAAGAGGATTATTTCAATGAAAATTATCGTTTTAAATGGAAGCCCCAAGGGCGAAATGAGTGTTACAATGCAGTATGTTAATTTTATCCAGAAGAAATTCCCGCAGCATGAACTGAAAATTCTTAACATTTCTCAAAAAATTAAAAAGATTGAAAAGGATGAGCGGGCTTTCCAGGGAATTATTGATGAAATTAAATCTTCAGATGGTGTTTTGTGGGCGTTTCCTCTTTATGTTTTTCTTGTGGCTTCTCAGTATAAAAGATTCATTGAACTGATTTCGGAAAAGGGAGTAGAAGATGTTTTCAAAAATAAATACACTGCAGTTCTAACAACATCGATTCATTTCTTCGACCATACTGCTCACAACTATATGAATGCTATTTGCGACGATCTGGATATGAAATATGCAGAATCATTTTCGGCTGATATGCATGATCTATTAAAAGAAGAAGAAAGAGAGAGATTGATTCTGTTTGCTCAGAACTTTTTTGAAGCAATTGAAAAGAATGTTCCTACATCAAAACATTATAAGCCGTTGACTTATAGCAAGTTTAATTATATTCACGGTATTGTGGAAAATAAAATAGATGGCGGCAACAAAAAGATAATTATTTTAACAGATTCTGAGGATAACCAGACCAATTTAGGCAGGATGATTGAGACTTTTAAAAAGTCTTTTACCAGTGATGTTGAAGTAATCAATTTAAATAATATAGATATTAAAGGAGGATGCCTGGGCTGTATTCATTGCGGGTATGATAATATTTGTGTCTACCATGATAAGGATGAATTTACCGAATTTTACAATATGAAAATAAAGAACGCTGATGTGCTTATTTTTGCAGGAACTATCAAAGACAGGTATCTATCTTCTAGATGGAAATTATTTTTTGACAGGAGTTTTTTTAATACCCATACTCCATCAGTTATTGGAAAGCAAATAGGGTTTATCATTTCCGGTCCCTTAAGCCAGATTCCCAACCTAAGGCAAATATTAGAAGCGTATACTGAGTGCCAGCATGCTAATTGTGCTGGTTTTATAACTGATGAATATGAAGATTCGGCTGAATTAGATGCTTTGCTGCAAAATTTTGCCGATCGTCTTATAAGGTTTGCCGATAAAAACTATATTAAACCGCCTACTTTTCTTGGCGTAGGTGGGATGAAAATTTTCAGAGATGACATTTGGGGAAAACTGCGCTTTGTTTTCCAGGCTGATCATAGATTTTACAAAAAGCATGGGATATATGATTTCCCACAGAAAGATTATAAGATCAGATTTAGAAATGAGATAATGATACTTTTAACCAAAATACCATCTTTCAGAAAAGAATTCACCAGGAGAATAAAAGAAGAGATGATTAAGCCGTATCAAAAAATATTCGAAAAGTAATGAAAGAAAGACAACACGTCATACAGCATAGGCATTGCGGTTCTCTTGGCTCTCCCAATTTCCTATGGCTGCTTCGTAAAGATCGTGAAAACATATCGCCCAATGTCACCCTCCCCTATTGGGGGATATAGATAGGGTGAGAGGGAATACAGAAAATTTACACTTTTATCCACAAATTGTTATCAGGCACACATCGGCGAGGGCGCTCAGGTATTTATTGCCCGCGATAAGCGGCAGATGTTCATGTGATTACTCATAAATAGCTGTGCAGGCCGGAGAGGATCGAGTTGACGCCGAGGTAGGTGAAAATTACGGCCATGAAGCCGAAGATGAATAGGAGAGCCGCGAAGCGACAGGAGGACTTCCCCGGCACCATGGTGCCGATGCCCTACATGTTTTAATCATATTTTCGTCATAAGGGTATCAATGACAGCGACTATTGGTCTCATCACCAGCAAGAGGCGGCGTCATTGCATCAATCCAATCGGTAGCCCCACCGATTTGCCCACACATAAAAGCGCGCAGAACTATAAAGCCAATCGCACGGTGAGGCCGCTTGGAGGTGAGGGTTTCATTGATCGTTTGGAGACAGAACGTAGGGTGGGCTGTGCCCACCGCACTTTCTGTTAATTAACGGATCCTTGATGGTGGGCACAGCCCACCCTACTCCTGATCATGCTTTGATTCGAGGCTCGGCCCAAATTAGAATCAGTTCCACTTAATCGATTGGAGTAATTGCTCAGAAGTTATCCGCGATTTCTCTGCCAACAACAGGACATGAACAACCCAAATCTAACCCTTTCACTCTTACATGCTACCTTTGCCATTTGCAGGCTGGATGGGGACGCCGATATTCCCGAATGGGCGCTTACGGGCAGTTTTTTCTCGATCACGCGGACGCAGGACGAGCTTTCCATTGTGTGTGATCAAAGCAACGTCCCGGAAGGGATACCTTGCGATAAGGGATGGCGATGCCTGAGAGTGGAAGGCCCCCTGGATCTCTCTTTGACCGGAATCCTCTCCTCACTAGCTGCACCGCTGGCCCATGCGGGTATCAGTATATTTGCGATGTCAACCTACGAGACGGACTACGTGATGGTTAAGGAGAAGGATCTGGATAGAGCTATCCTGGTTCTGTCTCAAGAGGGCCACCAGGTTCGATAGCGGCACGGCACACACCACAGGCATTGCACTAGAACCGTCCAAAGGGAGATGATAGATAAAAAAGAAAGCTCCATGAAAAAAAGGATTTGACAATTATGAAAAATTAAGACAGGATAACCACATGTAACCTATTTATATCAATAGAAAAAACAGGATATGTTACGTATGGCTTTATGTAATGAATAAGGAAAATAGATGAAAAGTAATCTACAGCGCCAGAATGAAAACTTGTATATTTTGAACCTGAACGGTAAGGGAGTACGCAGCCCAGTCGGCGGGTTATTAGCCGTCTTATACAGACTTTATAAACCCAAGGCCCTTGAGACGGCAACAGGAGATAGGTTATGGGATCTCAATGACTTAAACTCCTGAACCATGAAAGACTCAGGAGGTTTATGCAGAAGATTCTCTAAGCGGAGGTGAATTAGCCCATGATTGGAAGAATCTGGCACGGATGGACCAAACTCGAGAACGCGAACAAATACGAGAAACTTCTCAAGGAAGAAATTTTCCCAGGGATCGCTGCAAGGAAGGTCCCTGGGTACAAGGAAATCCAGCTCTTACGTCGGCCCATCGACAATAATGAGGTGGAGTTCATCACGATCATGTGGTTCGACTCCTGGGATGCAGTGAAGCAGTTCGCCGGCGAAGATTACGAGCGTGCCTATGTGCCACCGAAGGCACGGGAGGTACTGGCAAGATTTGACGAGCGTTCACAGCATTACGAGATCAAGGAACGGCTTGAATACTAGCAACTCAATTTCTATTCTGGAAACACCTCACTTAATTTGTATTTGCGAGGGACGAGCGGTATCTTCTTGCGTCTGGAGTTGAACCCTGTGCGAGCGGGTCTGGCGGCGAGCCCGGAAGGGTATCTGTGGAGCAGCGCGGCGGCGCACATGGCGGGTCGGGACGACGTCATGGTGAGGGTATCCGCTCTTCCGGAGATGGTGGGAGATTGGGGGGAATTCCTTTCCCAGGAGGTCGCGCAGGAGGACGTGAGGCTCCTTCGGTCCCACAAGCGCACGGGGAGGCCACTTGGAGGTAAGGGTTTCATTGATCGCTTAGAGACAGCCACCGGCCGAGTGCTGCGAAGGCTGAAACCAGGGCGAAAGGCGAGGCAAAAGAAAGAATAGGTATGCTGTTTGTGGTATTTCTGCGCCTTCCTGATTTGCGGTTGCAGATGCCCCTTTTACATTTTTTCTTGATATCTGCTTATTTTTCTGGCATAGATTGGATATACATCTTCAGACCGAAAACTTGAATATCATTACTGTATCCGGTGGAACCCCGCTCATTAGGAGGGTGCCAAGCTCCAGAACCACCGTGATTACTCCTTATTACCTATATTCAACAATTAATTTCGTAACACACTGATATTATAAGATTTATTATTTTTGATTGCCACCACATCTTCTTATTTTCTTTAATCTTGCTCTATCAGAATACGTGGTGTTGTCTTAATCCCCAGAGCTTTCAGAATCCTTTGTTGCCAAAAAGTAGGTTCTGTGACGTAGCCGTAGTCCTCATGGCCAACCTTCATCACTGCCACTCCCATGTTCTTGAGGCTTTCGAAGGCCCTCTCCGCACTCATGCCCACTTCGGCTCTCTTTAGAGCTTGTTCCACGTATTTCTCGATCAGATATGCCAAAAAGCAGATAAAGGCATGGGCCCTCACCCGAGGTTCCAGATGGTGGTAGAAGGGGCGAAGATCAAGCACGCTCTTCATGGTGCGAAAGGCTCGCTCTACATCGCATAGCCCCTTATACGCATGAATAATCCTAAGAGGGGTGAGCTCCTCCTGCTTTGTTCTCAGAATGTAGAGCCCGTCCAGGGCCTCCTCTATCTCCATGCCCTCTTGCTTGCGATAATAATCGAGCTTCCTGCTCCTCTCGTCCACTTTGTACTCAAGAAGCCTTCGCCCATGCTTGTGGCTTAATATCTCTTCTGCCTCCTTCACAACCGTCTTGATCGCGGGTCGCTTCCCGGCGTTGACCCTCTGTTTTAGTGAGCTCAACCGCGACTCCAGCTCTCTCAGGTCTCTCTCCCGACGCTCCTTTTGCTCCTGGGCCACCACAGGGTTGCGACATACGATGTATCGTATCCCATCCTCCCCAATCACTTCACGCCATTTCAGATCTTCTGACTCCCGACACAAGATCAGCGGCCCGCTTCCCAGAAGAAGATTCCTGACTTCCCTGTTCCGGCGCCTCTTCAGAGCCAGAATCGAATCAAACCCATTGCGATCAAGCTCCTCCAGATTCTCCGTGCTCACAAGGCCCCGATCCCCAACGAAGATACACCGTCGGATATCGAACTGCTCCTTGAGCTTCCTCAATACCTCCTTTACCGTCTTCTTATCCAGCCGGTTGCCTTCGAAGACCTCATGTCCAATGGGCAACCCATTACACATGATCAACCCGATGATCACCTGATGCTTGCCAGGCTCGTTATCCCGCGAGTAACCCCGAGCAGCCAACCCCTGCGGCCCCTGCCCCTCGAAGTAACTGCTGGTCACATCGTAGAAAACCAGGTCCACTCTCAGACTCAAGAGATCTCGCAGTTTGAGATAAAGATGCCTCTCCACTGCCTCCTTCATCGGCAGCAGATGATCCATGGCCCGGTAGAATTTCATCACCTCCCGCTTGCAAATAACTAAATGATCCCCGGGCTCTATCATCTCACAAACCACTTGCCCGTCAAATCCGTGCCCAGGCCACCACACACCCTTTAACCAATCGAAAATCCCCAGCTTGCTCCTGGGATCCGACAGCTTGTTGACCACCATCATTCGTATCCATCGCAGCCATTCTCTCCGTAAAGGCACCGCGGCCAGAGAAGATCACCGATCATTAACCAATGGTTTCTTCTAAAAGCCTTAAGACATTTCCTCCTATGATCTTTTTGATATCCTCATCCGAGTAACTTCGGGCCACTAAGGCCCGGGTTATATTTGGCCATTGACCAGGGTTCTCTATGTGCTCGATGTGGGTAGCCGGGAAATCTTTGACCACATCAGTCAGATTTATGATCTCCCTGATGTACTTGTGAAACCCCACGTGGTCACCAAACATAGTGTCCGTGCCAATGGCCACATTATCGACGCCGACCAGTTTCACAATGTAATCAACGTGATCGATGACGTCAAAGACGGTTTGCACGTCTTTAAAGCAGGTGATGTTGGGAACCGCCTCCACCCCGATCAGGCCGCCATGCTCTGCCAGGAGTTTGAGGAGGTCGTCAGATTTGCCCTTGGGGTTGTCATACACACTTCGCGCAAAGGTGTGGGTACAGCAGCAGGGAGCCTTAGAAGCCTCAATGGTCTCTTTTGTTGCAATGGGAGAACTGTGTGAAACATCGATCAGCATCCCCAGGTGGTTCATCCTTTCGATAACCTTAAAGCCAAAGCTGCTCAGCCCGCCATCAGTCCTCTCCGTGCACCCGTCGGCTATGGTCGTCCGGGAATTGTACGTCAGCCCCATGCATCGGACCCCGAGCCCATACAGCACGTCCAACCTGTCCAGGTCATTGTCGATCATCTGGGCGTTCTCTACGTGGGGAATGACTGCGGTCCTACCGCTGTTCTTGGCTTCCAGAACATCCTTCACGGAATATCCCCTGATCACCACATCTTGATGATGATCAATGTCCGCCTGCCGGATGCCCAGATCCCAGACTAAATCGTTGAACTGCCAGGGAGTGGGCGAAGAGCGCCTTGCCATGGAACCCCCGAAAGCACAAAAGGAGGCTGTCATCCCGGATCTCTTGACCCCTTCAAATCCGGTGGCAGGCCTCCCCGATCTTGATAATATTTCGAAGTCCTTAATATTCTCGGGAAGCACCGTTAAATGAAGATGAAAATCGATGACGATGGATTCCTGATGGAGCCGCATGGCCCTTTCCTCATCTTTTGGACTCAACTCCAGCACGCGTTCTTCGATTCTCCCAACTACTTTGGACAGTTTCACCGGAATAACATCTTCATGTAAGTACTCATAGGCCATGGTATACCTCCTTCCAATGGATTGAGTTGGTGGCTTTCCTAAAATTGGCTTTAACCATTGGGTGACATTACGTGTTATTATCCTGATATGCACTCATCTCCGACATTTCAATGGGGTCTCCAAAGACATCTTTTCGTTCACACTTGTGAATAAGAAAAAAATCTTCCTCCTCGGCCTTGGCGATCTCCAGCTTTTCAGAATGAAGTGTGTCACAGTGTACTCCGAAATCACTGAGACCTCGCATACGTAAGATATCCTCCCTTTTACTCTGGGGCTTTCAATGCGATGAGCACTATTAGAAGTGAAACGGTCAATCCATCACGAGTCCTCTTTTTGATATCGGACCTTGCCGTCCACCATGGTCAAGTCCACGTGAAGGTCCTTAATCTTTTCGATGTCAACCCGGAGGATGTCGCCTGAAAGGACCACCAGATCCGCCAGTTTTCCCACCTCGATGGAGCCTTTTATATTCTCCTCGAAACTGGCGTATGCTCCCGCGAGCGTGTATGCCCGGATGGCCTCTCGCACCGTGATCTTCTGCGCCGGGCCGATGTCCTGGCCCGATTCGGTCTTCCTGGTCACCGCATTGTATATGGCGGGCAGAGGGTTGCATGGAACTACCGGGAGGTCCGAGTGGAATACTACTTTAATCCCCCGGTCCAGCAGCCGGCGGGCAGGAACGGCCCAATCGAGCCAGCCAGTGTGATACTTCTGGATGTACCCGTCTCCGATCCAGTACAAAAAAGCGGGTCCGATGACGGGAATGACGCCCAGATCGCGGATCCGATCGGCCAGGCTGTCTTCGCAGAAAGTGCAGTGCTCGATTCGGAAGCGGTGGTCATCGCGAGGAATTTTGTTCAACGCCAGCTCAAAACTATTAAGGGTCATCTCTACGGCCCTGGTGCCCACGGCGTGCACACACACCTGGTATCCGGCCTCGTGTCCCTGGAGAACAAGATCATCCAATTCTTCCTGCGTCATGTGGAGAATGCCGGTATAATTTTCGCTTCCCGGATACGGGGTCCACATGGCCCCAGAGCCACCGCTGCCGCTGCCATCCATCTGCGTCTTGAAGCAGCCCAGGCGCATCCACTCGTTGCCGTAACCGGTGACGAGACCTGTCTTTATGTAATCAGTTCCAAGGGTGACAGGACCACTGTTTCGCGCCACATAGTACATCCGGAATTGTATCTCCCCCCTGGCCAGCTTTTTCTGGAAGAGCCGGATCTCATTTATATTACGTCCACTCATGTCCGCGGCGCTGGTAATGCCGTGCTTCATGAACTCCTGGTTGACGGCGTCCATGCCTTTTTCGAGTAAACTAACCGAGGGGGCTGTCCTCATTCTAATGGGGATGTGGGCATGCTCCAGCAGGAGGCCCGTAGGCTCCCCTTTAGAGTCACGCTCGATCATGCCACCGTGAGGTTCAGGCGTGTTGCGGTCGATGCCCTCTGCGGCCAGCAGCCGGCTGTTGACCACAGACATGTGGCCGCAGGTCCGCGTCAGGAAGACCAGATGATCCGGGGCCACCTCATCAAGGTCCCATCGCGTGGGCCTTCTGCGATTGGGATACTTGGTCTCGTCCCATCCCCGGCCCACAATCCACTGGCCCTTAGGTGTCTTGGCCGCCCACTCTGCAACCACCTTCTTGATGTCCTCGACGGAACGGACTTCCGGGTACCCGATATAAGCCTGGAGCTTGGCGGTACCCGCATACCCAAAGTGGCAGTGCGCATCATTGAATCCCGGCAGAAGGCTCCTTCCGGCAAGGTCGATAACAGTATCTTCAGGGCCAATCCTTTTGCGCGCCTCCTCCGTGGTGCCTGCAAAGGATATCTTATTCCCACAGACAGCAACGGCCTCACATTCTCGGTCATTCGGATCCACCGTGATTACAGAGCCATTGAGATAGATGATTTCTGGAGATTGTTGCATGAGGTAGTGCTCCTTTCTCCCCCTGGGAGGGAAAGTTATTAAATTTTTTTATAACAATATTGGCTCACGAAAATTATGAGTATATTTTATATATTTGCCTGAATAAGTAAACCTTTTTTGCTGACATTATCACTAACAGTACAATTTTATTAGGAAGTATTGTCAATCCTAATTCTTAACATCTCCCAACTCTTAGGAGAGATTCACTATGGCCAAAGAAAGTGAGGCTTTCCAGGATATTAATTTCAATTCGGTATTGACTTGAAAATATTCCAAGTCTGCTGCCATATTTTCCCTTGACATTAGAAATAGCGTATGAAATTATAAAAATCATGAGAATGTCGGTTTTTCATGATGATCCACCACTTACAGGAAGGCCAATAAGTATGAGTCATTTTATAGACACAATTTAGAAAGGGGGTGAGTTCCGCCTGTAAAAATTGGGTCTAAAAATTAATACATAAGAATTTCATTAGCCTGAGCTTATAAGTTTCATAATTTTTTTGAAAAGGAGGATCAAAACCATGAGAGCTATCAAAAGCAAGGTTTTTATTGCGTGTTTTCTTGTATGCTGCTTAGCAGTATTCATTCCCGGTGCGCCCACGGCCGGGGCGGCGGAAAAGTGTAAGGAAACAATATATGCCACCATCAGCAATGGGGTGGCCACGGCCAGCACCATGATGGTGGCGGCAAAATGGGCTGAATTGATGAGCAAAGAGATCCCCTGCGTCTCGGCCAGTGCAACCACCGGGTCTTTTGTGGCCAATGCCCTAACGGTGAATAAGAAGCGCCACACAATTGGAATAGCCGATCCTAATACATTATATAACACCTCGCGAGGAGTTATCAAAAAATTCAAAGGGAATGAGACAAAAAACATTCGTTTTATCAACGCCATGCATCCCGGTGCTTTTCACATCTTCACTCTCAAGGATCATCCAATCAAGGCGGTAAAGGACATCGCCACGTACCCGTGCAGGAACGTCATGGTGGTCTCAAAGCTGGGAGCCACCTACCAGTGGGTAAGCAAGATTTTCGAGGCTTACGGCTCCTCGTTTGATGATCTGATAAAGCGGGGCGGGTCACTGGCTTATGTAAATTACACCAACGCCGTCGGCCTGATGAAGGACGGCCAAGCCGACATCCTGCTGATCCACACTCCGGCACCCAGCTCCATCATCCTGGATATCGACTCCAACCCGGGCGTCCGTTTTCTCGAGATGGAGCCCGCAATCCGCAAGAAGCTCACCAAGATGATTCCGGGAATGGTAGAAGTGACAGTTTCTGGCGGAACTTACAAGAATATGCCCAAAGACTATAAAACAATTGGTGTTTATTTTCACAACTTTACCCACAAAGACATCTCAGAGGACTTGATTTACAACGCCACCAAGGTCTTCTGGAAACACGAGAAAGATTTTCAAGAGCTGGCGCCCTGGGGAGCGGGGATCCATCTGGAGACCGCCCTGCGAGGCGTTAATATCCCGATTCACCCTGGGGCTGCACGCTACTATAAAGAGATTGGCATGAAGCTGCCGAAGGTCGAGTGGCCATGGTAGTGAGAGATTAGCGTGGGATTTCCCTTATTATTCGTCACGGTGTTACTGTGTTGTTATGAGTTGCGAGTGCGAGCTGTGAAAGAAAGCGCCCGCATGAGTATATTCTGTTACAAAGGATTTTTTAAGGTTGTTTAAGCCCACCACTGTTCCTGGCTTGGCTGATGAGCGGTCGAGGCCTGACCAAAAACCGATAGAAAAGCAATGAACCGCAGACTGAAATATCCTGCAGAATGTGCCGTGGCTCGAAATTTGATGCTGTGGCAAGATGAGAATCCCTTTGAACGCTGCCCTGCGGGCTCGATAGCGAGGGCATCCAGGAGGTTGGGTACCTTTTGATTTAACTTTCTGAAGAAGAGGATCAAAACCATGAGAGCTATCAAAAGCAAAGTTTTTATTGCTTGTTTTCTTGTATGCTTCTTTGCTACGTTCATTGCCGGAGTGCCCCCGGCTGGAGCGGCAGAAAAGTGTAAGGAAAAAATATATGTCACCATCAGTAATGGGGTGGCCACGGCGGGCACCATGATGATTGCAGCAAAATGGGCCGAGGTGATTAGTAAAGAGATTCCTTGCGTCTCGGCCAGTGCAACAACGGGGTCTTTCGTGGCCAATGCCCTTACAGTGAATGAGAAGCGCCACACCATTGGAATAGCCGATCCCAATACCTTGTATAACACCTCCCGCGGGGTTATCAAAAAGTTCAAAGGAAAGGAGACAAAAAACCTTCGGTTTATCAACGCCATCCATCACGGAGCTTTTTATATCTTCACTCTCAAGAATCATCCCATCAAGGCAGTAAAGGACATCGCCACGTACCCATGCAGGAATGTCATGGTAGTCTCAAAGCTGGGAGCTACCTACCAGTGGGTAAGCAAGATCTTCGAGGCGTATGGCTCCTCGTATGATGATCTGAAGAAGCGGGGCGGGTCACTGGCTTATGTGAACTACACAGGCGGTATCAATCTAATGAAGGATGGCCAATGCGATATCCTGCTGATCCATACCACAATACCTGGGTCTGTCATTTTGGATATAGACTCCAACCCTGGAGTCCGTTTTCTCGAGATGGAGCCCGCAATCCGCAAGAAGCTCACCAAGCTGATTCCGGGATTTGTCGAAGTTACGGTTCCTGGCGGAACATACAAGAATATGCCCAAGGACTATCACACCATAGGTGTCTATTTTCACACTTTCACCCACAAGGATATCTCTGAGGATTTTATTTATAATGCTACCAAGGTTTTCTGGGAACACGAGAAAGGTTTCCAGGAGATAGGGGCATGGGCACGGACGATTCGAAGAGAAAGCGCACTGCGAGGCGTTAATATCCCGATTCACCCTGGGGCTGCACGCTACTATAAAGAGATTGGCATGAAGCTGCCGAAGGTCGAGTGGCCGTGGTAGTGAGAGATTAGTGTGGGATTTCCCTTATTTATTATTGGTCACTGTGTTACTGTGTTGTTATGAATTGCGAGTGCGAGCTGTGAAAGAAAGCGCCCGCATGGGTATATCCTGGAAAATGGGCTCGGCTGTCGCCGGAAGAGATGATCCTGAACAATGGTATTAATGGTTATGGCCATTAATCATGGCATGGATCTTGGGCAGTCGGGCCCTCCTTTCTTTCGTGGCCCGCATTAATGTCTTTTTGATGAATTATCTGCTATTTTCTGAAGGTTCATAAATGGTTGAAGAAAAAGATCAGACCATTCGGATGGAATTGCCAAAGGAGCCGCCAGGGCCCTTTGAGGTTTTGTTGTCCCAAAAACAACTTAACATGCAAACTCTCGTGGCCCTTTTCATCGCCGGAGTCGCTATTACCTTCGCGCTGTATCAGATCTATACCGGACACTTCAACCAGCCGAGACCACAGGCCCACCGCTCCATGCACCTGGCTTTTGCGTTGATTTTAACCTTTCTGATCTTCCCCCTGGGCCGCAAATCATGGAAGGAGAAGCCCGACTGGCTTTTTCTAGTGGATCTGATGCTCATTGCCCTGGTGATCTGGATCGAATACTGGATCGTTTGGGACCTGGACGCTTTCCTCGATAAAGAAGGAATGATCACCAGAGAAGATCAAATCATCACTATTATTTATATGAGCTTAATAATGGAGGCCACCCGGCGGGCGGTAGGTTGGGCACTAGTCTTGGCGGCCCTATTATTTATCCTTCATTCTTTTTATGCACCATACTTTCCCGGTATTTTAAATGGGCCAGCATCACCAATGGACTGGTTTGTGGAATGTCAACTGATTCAATCGTATGGGATATTCAGCATTCCTATTGCTGTAGTTTCGGCGTATGTGGCGTTGTTTATCATCTTTTCCGTTGTCCTCAGTGAAACGGGCGCAGGGAAGTTTTTCATCGATATGGCCGTGGCCCTGATGGGCTGGCAGGCCGGCGGTCCAGCCAAAACTGCGGTAGTCGCCAGCAGCACGTTCGGGACCATCTCTGGAAGCGTTGTGGCGAATGTCGTTGGGACCGGATCAGTAACCATACCTCTAATGAAAGGAATCGGTTACCCACGCACTTTTGCGGGAGCCGTGGAGGCAGCTGCCTCAACCGGGGGCCAGATCATGCCACCGGTGATGGGGGCGGTAGCCTTCGTCATGGCGGAGTTCATGGGCGTCCCTTATATCAAGGTAGCGGCAGCGGCTGCCATCCCCGCTATCCTGTATTACTTCTCCTTGTTCGTCCAGGTGCATCTGGAGGCCAAGAAGCTGGGGCTTGTGGGATTGCCCCGGGAGCAACTTCCAAAGATCTGGCCCGTGTTGAAAAGCGGCATTCACCTGGTCATTCCCGTGATCATCATTGTCTGGATTCTGGTGAAAGGGATGACTCCCATGAAGGCGGCGTTCTGGGGGTTGGTTTCGATATTTTTTCTGGCATTCCTTAAAAAAGAAAGCAGGCCCAACCCATATTCATTTTTAAAAATGATGGAGAAAGCCGGTCGGGTTGTAGCACCGGTATCCGTTGCCTGCGCCACGGCAGGGATCATCATCGGCTGCGTTTTCGCATCGGGCGTGGGGATGCGTTTCTCATCTTTCATTATTGAAGTCTCAGGCGGCCATTTGATCCCCGCGTTATTTTTGACCATGATTGCGTGCATCATCCTGGGAATGGGACTCACCACCACCGCTGTGTATGTCACAGTAGCGGCATTAATTATCCCTGTCTTGATGAAGATGGGCATAACCAAGATGGCCGCTCACATGTTTGCCCTGTATTACGGAGTCATCTCCATGATCACCCCGCCGGTGGCTATAGGTGCATATGCTGCAGCCGGTATTGCCGATGCCAATCCTATGAGGACAGGATTCGTGGCCTGGCGGCTGGGTATCGCCGGGTTCATCGTGCCCTTTATGTTTGTTTATGCACCCGAAATCTTGCTGGAAGGACCCTTGATTCGCATTGTGTCCACATCTATCACAGCCCTCATCGGCATCTATTGCCTTGCTTCAAGCGTTGAGGGGTGGATGTTCACAAGAGAAAATCTGTTCCAACGCTTGCTATTGTTCATCTCGGCCATTAGTTTGATCAAACCCGGGTTGATGACGGACACGATAGGGATCAGCCTTTTAGTACTCGTTATTATATGGCAGAAGATTCAGGTCAGGGGGCACAGGATTTCACCAGTAGCTCCGCTGAAGGAAGAATCGGGGAGCCCTGAGGATTGAACTACCTTAGTGTGCTAGAAAGGATTGGAAAAGCATGAAACCAATCTGGTGGCTGTTAATCATCGCCATGGGAATCGTGTTTTACTTTCTGGGGCACCGGAATTTGCAGATCGCCAATTTCAAAGCCTTCATCTTAATCTTTTTTCTCGCTGTGTGGGTGTGCCTCTTTGTCTTTTGGCTTTTTCAGAAAGGAAAACACCAAGAATAAATCTTGCGGAGCTCATAATCTCAATTACACATCATCTCATAGGTTATAGCCTCCTTGGTGCTATGCCATCAATAATCAGTCTCCAAAGTAAATAGGAAGCTTCATCTTTGATGGATCTTCAGAACGTCCTATTGTTTTCAGGGTTTCTATTTTCCCATAATTGAAATACGGGGTTTTTCATTTTTCGTTGTTAATATCGAATTATTCAGTGTCAATCAATAAGGGACGGCATATAGATTTATCGATTCAGGCAAAAAAGAGAAATTAAAGTGAAACCAGCATTATTACATTTTCACCTTGACATGAAAAACATAAATTTGGAATATGTTGTTGAGAGTTGCTCTTGTTCTGAAAAACACGGAAGAACATATGTTTTTTCATGCTGCTTTACGACAGTAACGGAGATAGAGAGAGTTGTGGATGAATGGGCGATAGGCTCTCATAGTATGAGAGATTTCCGCCAGGAAAAGCTGGCTGAGTTGCATTTGAGCCATCTTACATCACACAACCTGGAAAGGAGGTGAACTCCGATTGCAAGAATCGGGATTTCAAATCAACGCTTGAAAAATTGATGGGCATGAGCTTGCAACTTCTTAATCTTTTTTGAAAAGGGGGGTAAAAAACATGAGAGTATTAAAGAGTCAGGTTTGCATCACGTCTCTCCTTGTATTCTTCTTATCTGCGATCATTGTCGGGGCGCCCCCGGCAAAGGGTGCGGAAAAGTGTAAGGAAACAAAGTACGTTACCATCTGTGGTGGGACGGCCACGGGTGGCGGCTATGTCGTGATATCCAAATGGGCAGAACTGATGAGCAAAGAGATCCCCTGCGTTTCGGCCAGTGCAACCACCGGGTCGTACTATGCTAATACCCTGTCGGTAAACCAGAAGAAATTCACCATGGGACAGGCCGACCCCAATACACTCTATAACACCACGCGGGGAGTACGTGAAAAGTTCAAGGGGAAGGAGACTAAAAACCTTCGGTTTGTCAACTCTACAAATCCTGCATATTTTCATATCTTTGTGCCCAAAAATTCTCCCATCAAGTCCGTCAGGGAAGCCGTCACCAAGTACCCCCTCAGGAACCTCATGGTAATATCCAAGCTGTCAGGTCACTTCCAATGGATAGGAAAGATCTTCGAGGCTTATGGCAGCTCGTATGATGATCTGAAGAAGCGAGGGGGGTCGCTGGCTTATGTGAACTACGCAAACGCCATCGGCCTGATGAAGGACGGCCAATGTGATATGCTGATGATCCACACCACTGTCCCCAGTTCCGTGATTATGGATATCGACAATACCCTTGGTATCCGTTTTCTCGAGGTAAAGCCCGAAATGCGCAAGAAGATCGTCAAGATGATTCCGGGAATGACTGAACTGACGATTCAGGGCGGAAGCTACCGAAACTTGCTCAACGACTTTCACACCTTCGGACTCTATATGCAGCACTTTACTCATAAGGACGTATCGGAAGACCTCATTTACCAGGCCACCAAGGTTTTCTGGGAGCACGAGAAAGATTTTCACGCGCTGGCGGCCTGGGGACCGCAGATCCAGTTGAAGACCGCTCTAATCGCCGCGACCATCCCGGTGCACCCAGGGGCCGCACGCTATTACAAAGAGGTCGGTATCAAGGTTCCAAAGATCGTCGACTGGCCGTGGTAGTGAGATTAGCGCGAAATTCCCCTGAGGATTGGTAACGGTGTTGCATTTTTATGTGTCGTGAGTCCGAGCTGCATAAGAAAGCGCCAGCATGGACATGTCCTGGAAAATGGGCTCGGCTGCCGCCTGAAGAGATGATCCTGATCAATGGAATTAATGTTTATGGCCATTAATCATGGCATGGATCCCGGGCAGTCGGGCCCTACTATTTTTCGCAGCCAGCGTTACTATTGCTTGAATGAGTTATCAGCGGTTTTCTGAATGTCCCTAAATGGCTGGGGAAAAGAGCAGGCGATTACCTATCGGATGGAATAGCTAAAGAGCCGGAAGGGACATTGTGCTGTTTACGAACAAGATATATAGATTGCAGTAATTATTTTTATTATCCCGCCGCAACTAAATATTATGGTAATACTCTTGAAAGAGCTCAGGCTGTTGCGGATGGCAACATTTTGGCCAACCGTCTCGGCATTGATACATTCGAGTTTTTTAATGGTATGATTCATTTTTTAGAAGATTTATATAATGCAGGACTCATTAAAGAAGACCCAGAGTTTCCACTAAACAAAATTGGCAGCAGGGAATTCATTAAAAAACTTCTTCACAGCATAGCGAGGCGAAAGGGGATAGGCAATCTCTTGGCTGATGGGTCTGCCAGAACAGCGGATCAAATCAAAGATGGCTGGGAATACTGTTCAAGATATTTTCCTGCTCATGGTTCACCACAACATGGGTCAGTGCGCCAATATCCTGGGGTTGCTCTCCAATGGGCACTTGATAGCCGGGATCCGATTATTGATCAGTATCCATACTATCGTCTCTCCGTGTCCTCCCAAAAGCGACCTCAATCCTTTACCATTCCGCTCGAATACACGAAGATGCTTTCCAATAAAATATTCGGTACGGAAATAGCTATTGATCATTCAACATTTGAACATAAACCAGAAGCTATTATTTATGCACAGGATAGATCTGCGGTGATTAATATCTTAGTCCTTTGTGATTGGGTATACCCTATTATCTTCACCTATGCGACGGAAAATCGAATTGGGGATACATTCTTAGAAAGTCAACTTCTTGGAGCAGTTACTGGTTATAAACTAACTGAAAAAGAATTAAATCAGGTTGGGGAAAGAGTATGGAATCTCGCAAGAGCTTTCATGGTACGAGAAGGCAGAACCCGAGACGAAGACACCTTTCACGAATCATATTTTTCAGAGCGAAACGGCGAAAAAGCGATTTCAAAATCGGATTTTGAAAAAGCCAAGACAAAATATTATAAATTACGCGGATGGGATGAAGAAAAGGGATGGCCAACGCGTGAAAAACTTTATCAACTCAATCTCTCTGATGTTGCCGATGATTTACAAACGGAGAGCTTATTGAAATAAACTCTTCTCTCCGCACCCTCAGTATGGCTTCTTTGATACGCTCTGATCGAAGATGCCCGCGCTTAATGAACAATCTCACCTTCTACTCTCGTTCTTCCCTAAATTTTCCCCTACTTTTAGTAGGCTTTTTTGGTGGTGGGACTATCCAGCCCGGCATTTTTTAATGTGCCTTTGATGTTAATAGGGACATTAATTTCCCTCGCACAAGCAGTTGCAATGTCAGGTTTCACCGGTCTGGGAAATATGTTGGCTTCCGTCCCTGGATTTCTAACAAAATATTCGGAACATGATATTTAGTACCTTAACTATGAAATTCGTGTTTTTTCTGGCAGAAAATATGCTCTTTCATGCCGGAAGATTTGCTGCCAGATCAGGTATGATCACGAGTTCTTTGAGTTTCAGGCCGGCTGATACGACCTGGCAGCCAAGTTTTGTAAGGTAATATTTGTACGTATGTCCAATGCTCTTTATAATTTCATGCACTCGAAGACGTTTAAGTATTCGGGAAACCTGAGCGCTGGTTTTGCCTGAGAGCTTTTTGCGCAGGTTTTTGTTCTGGAAACCACTGATGTTGAATTCTCCACTGG